>NZ_VOZL01000017.1:0-56132 GCF_013419805.1 Acinetobacter sp. YH12058 | reverse complement strand
GTCTGCAGGGCGTGAATCGTTGTCTGATTCAGATCAGGCATTGGCATTTATGGCAGGTGCGAACTCGTTATTCTCAGGTGAAAAACTTTTAACTACACCAAACGCAGGCGAAGGCAAAGACAAACAATTGTTCCAAAAGTTAGGCTTAGTGCCTGAACGTGCTAAACCAACGGTTTCTGAATTGTCGGTAGATGCGATGGCAATGGCTTAAAGTTTTAGCATCCATCCAAATGTACAAAGTCCCGCAAAGGGACTTTGTTTTTTATGCAGCAAAATAAGTTTATGCGGCAATGCTTTTAAGAGGTGATTAAAATTCCGTAACTGGCATTTAAATACTGCCCTGTTTTAATAATATCTACCCCGTTGGCATGTTCTACCGTCAGTTGTTGCTGAATCGCAGCATAATAAAACCGATCATAACAGTCCTGATGATGCAGCAACCACGTCAAAGTATCTGCTAGATTGTCATCTACAATATACGTTTTTTCTTGAAAGTTTTTAGCCATAAATACGGTCAGTTCAATATTTCTAGATACAGAATTTTAAGCGGAATACCTTGTGGGATAAAGTGTGCGGAGGATAGAAAATTTAATTGTGCACTTGTATAAATCAAACTTCGTACAGCATGAGAAGTCTCCCCACCAAAAGAGGTGGGAATGATATATGTAGTTTTGAAGATGGATAAGTGCAGTCTAATCTATACATGCAGTCAAGACTAAGCAAAATATTCAGGCTATTAGCCTAAAATAAAAAAGTGAGTCATAAAGACTCACTTGGTTTTAATACAGATTCAATACTTAACATTATTGTGTCTTAGAATCCCCACACTTACGACACTCTAAATGCGCCCCGATTTCTTCCATTGCGTCATATTCATAAATATGGATACAGAAAATTTGCTTTAACAGTTTGATCATAAATGACATTCCTTTTGATTTTTATACATCACGTTTGTGATCTCATCCTGAGATACAAATGCCATCAAGGCTGATTGACATAAACTACTATTATCATATTTAAAAAAAATAGCAAATCTAATTTAGGAACTTTCCGACAAATGACAAATTCATCTGCATACTTGCTGAAATTGAGTGCATAAATAGCTGTAAATTCATTCGCTTATATTATTTCAATTTTCAGCGCACTTGAAACAAGAAAAACTGCTCAAAAGCTAATTTATTAAAAACCAAAGAATCGCAATAGCCAATAACATCATGCTTTCTGTTATTTCAATACTCGCACCAACGGTATCGCCCGTAATTCCACCTAAACGCTGCATAAATTTATATCGCAAATACAAGGTGCTAAGGATAAAAGTCAGAACGGTCACCAAACCCACCCATCCCCAAAGCACTCCTGCAAGCAAGGTCAATGCGATCACAATTTTTGTGCCTGTTTTAGGCAAATGTGCCTGAATAGCAGTGCCTAAACCATTGGCACGTAAATAAGGCGTGCTTAAAAATAAAACCAAAGCGCTTAATCGTCCCAATACGGGTACAAACAGCAAAAATGCCAAATACTGTTGTTCGAGCAATACATACAACGCAGACCATTTTAATAAACAGCAGATCAGTAAGCTCAATACTCCAATCGGGCCGCTGCTTGGGTCTTTCATGATGCTTAAGCTACGTTCAGAATCGCCAAAACCGCCGACCCATGCATCGGCAGTATCAGCCAGTCCATCTAAATGTAAACCACCTGTCAGCCAAATCCAGAGCACTAAAATTAAGCTGCTACTCAGAACCAAAGGCAGGAATTGCAATAGATGCGCCATCCCCCACAACACAGCCCCGATTAATAAGCCAACGAGCGGATAAAACAACAGTGATTGCGCATTTTGCACTGCAGTTGGTATCTGTTTTAAAGAAACAGGAAACGTGCTCAGAAATTGCAAGGCAATCCAAAAAGGTGTCATGTTTGCCCCTGCATGTGAATCTTGCCATTGGGATGTAACTGGAATGAACTCAATTGCCCCAACGCTGCAGACATTTTTAAAATATCGTCTAAAGGTTGTTTCTGCGCCATCACTTTGAGTAATTTAATTACCCCGCCATGCGTAACCAATAACACACGTTTAGGTTGTTGCTCAAGTTGTTGTATATATTGGTTTAGATCAGACAGACTCTGCAAAACGCGCTGCTGAAAATTTGGCAAAGATTCTGCTTGTGGTGGACAAAACTGGGTTGGTGTCATCCAAAATTTAGCTAAATCTTCAGGGTATTGTTCATACAAAGTTTGGGTGGAAATAGCTTCCCATGCACCAAAATGCATTTCCTGAAATTGTGCATCAATATACAGTGGCAATTGCTGTGCTTGCGCAAAGGTCTGAGCAACCTGCAGACAACGCTGTAAAGGTGAACTTGCCACAACATCCCATCGCTGTCCTGTAGCTATTGCCGTGTTTAAAGTCTGCTGCATGTCTTGCCAACCTTTTAAAGTCAAAGCATCATCGGTTGAGCCACGCAAAGTATGACCCAATTCTGTTTCGCCATGTCTTAATAGGTCTAGCATGATCATAAAGATACTTTCTCACCAATAACCGCAGCTTCGGCAAAAGTCGCCATTTGATTATGCAAGGCACAGGCCAGTTGGATAATGCCCAATGCCGCGCCCGCACCGCTGCCCTCACCTAAGCGTAAATTTAGATGCAGCAAGGCTTGTGCACCTAATGCTTCTAATAAGCGACGATGTCCATATTCAGCCGATTGATGCCCAAACAACATCCATTCTCGGACTTGAGGATTTAAACGCACTGCAACTAATGCAGCAGCACTGCTGATAAAACCATCCACCACCATCGGCAAGCCCAACTGCGCACAGCGAATATACGCGCCCACCATTGCAGCGACCTCCAATCCACCAACTGCACATAAGGCTTTAAAAGCATCATCTTGCACATAGTTCTGATGTAGAGCTAAAGCAGCATCAATCACCTGTTTTTTATGTTGCAATTGTGCAGTGTCAATTCCTGTGCCTATGCCAGTCAAGGCTTCAGCAGGTTCTTGTAATAAAAAGCAAGACAAGGCTGATGCCGAACAGGTATTTCCAATACCCATTTCACCTGCGACATAAATCGAGGCCTGCTGTGCGATGGCATCTTCCACACTTTGACGTCCAAGTGCCATCGCATCTGCACACGCTTGTTCAGTCATGGCGCGGGTTTTAGCAAAATTCGCTGTGCCTGCACGAATACAATGCCGCTCTACTCCTGCATATTCATACGCTTCCCCGACCGAGCCGCAATCCACCACTTGTAAATGCGCCTGATATTGTCGGGCGATGACGCTGATACATGCCCCACCTGTGGCAAAATTTTGTAGCATTTGCCGAGTCACGGCTTGGGGATAGGCGGAAATATTTTCTTCCATCACGCCATGATCGCCTGCGAAAATACATATCCACGGACGTTCAATATTCGGCTGCGTTGTTCCTTGCAAAGCCGCCAGTTGAATCGCAATATTTTCCAATGCTGCCAATGAACCTGTTGGTTTGGTCAATTGAAGTTGTCGTGCAATTGCCTGTTGTTTCATCTGTTCATTTGGCTTTTGACACGCTGCAAACCACCAAGTCATTTCTTCTCTCCTTTTAAAAGCATTGGAAAACCTGCGACACAGAACTGCACTTTGTCTGCAATTTGTCCCAATTGCTGATGTAATCGCCCTGTTTCATCGACAAATTTTCGGGTTATTTCGCCCATCGGTACAACGCCCAAACCTGTTTCATTGCTCACTAAAATAATATCGGCTTGCAACTGAGGTAAAACTTCGAGCAATGCTGAAATTTGTTGTTCGGCAAAGCTTTCTGCAGATTGCATCAACAAATTACTCATCCACAAGGTCAGACAATCTACTAAAATCACAGCATTCGGATGATCCAGCATCTTTAACTGCTCCGCCAAATACAAAGGCTCTTCGCACAATTGCCAAGTCTGCGGACGCTGTTGTTGATGATGCTGAATCCGCGCCTGCATTTCTGCATCGCCCGCTTGTGCAGTTGCTACATAAATGACGGATTTGCCAAGTTGCTGCGCGGTTTGCTCAGCCATACGGCTTTTACCCGAACGCGCACCGCCCAAAATAAGTTGAATCACATGTGCTCCAAAGGAAATTGATGCGTGCTAAATAGCTGACCTTGTAAAGTGTGTGCCTGATAATAACCAAAATTTAAATGATGGATATCTAAATCGAAATATTGCACGGGGAGATTTTGAATACGCTGCAAAATCAAATTGGTTGAACACGCTGTTTGATATAAACCCAAAGTAATATGTGGATGATACTGTAAAGCTGCGATTTCAGCCCCGCCTACGCTAAGTGCCTGACGTATACGCGCCAGTTGCTGTGATTGATCTTGCACTTCTACAAATAAAGCACTATCAAAACTATTGATGCCGCCCACTTTCAGTTGAAAAGGCTCTAGTTGCAACTGCTGTAAGGCTTGAACTTGTTGTTGAAATTGTGACTCGAGAAAGTCATCTTCCCAATGCTTTTTTGCTGCATAAAACCCACAAATATATAAGGTGATATGAAACTGGCGAGTGTTTGGGCGAAATAATACATCTGAAAATTGCTGTTTTAATTGTTGTAAATAACATTCTAAAGCTGGATGTTGAACAGCTAAATACCAAAGCACATAACGCTCACGCCCACGATGCCATTCAGGATAATCATGCTGCTGTGTTGGAATAACGTACTGATTGGCTTGAATAAACACGGGATAATTCAATGAATTAAAACAGCTTATGGTAAAACATTCACAACTGAATAGACATGAAAATCATGCAATTTGAGGTGAATATTTTTCAGTTTGGTATTTTAACCATCTACATCATTTAAATAATTTTGATTTTAATGAGATGGATAAAATTCAGAAGATGGCTGAAACAGGTCTGCAATGTTATGCTGAAATGAAGATGATATTTTCTAATCTACACAAGACACTACATTACTGTGAAGCTTTACCCCATCAGAATCGGTATAACTGGAGTTTATGATGCAACAAGAATTGATCTGTTATAAACAACTTCCTATTTGGAATCATGACTCAATTCCACAAGGGTTTAAAAAACAACACAATACCCAAGTCGGCACATGGGCGAAGTTGACTATTTTAAAAGGCGAATTGCATTTTTCGATGCTGCATGAATCTGGTGAAGTACAATCTGAGCATATTTTTTCCGTGGAAAATCAACCACCATTTATTGAACCGCAAGCGTGGCATAAAATTGTATCTGCCAGTGATGATATTGAGTGCCAGCTTAGTTTTTATTGTTTGCCTCAAGATTATTTTGTTAAAAAATATAAATTAAGCCCAACACATTCTGAAATTTTAATGGCACTTCCACAGTTAACCGTGGGTAAAGCTTTGGATGTTGGCTGTGGTACAGGCCGAAATGCGCTGTATTTGAGCCAAAACGGTTTTCAGGTGGATGCTTGGGATGTGAATCCGAGTAGTATCCAAAAATTAAATGAAATTATTGCTACAGAACAGATTTCATCTATTCAAACTACTGTGCGGGATTTAAATCAGGATGCCACAATTACGGAGGAATATGACTTCATTAACTGTACAGTGGTGATGATGTTTTTGGCGCCTGAAACCATTCCTACGCTTATTCAGCACATGCAGCAAGCGACCAAACCACAAGGCTTTAACTTAATTGTTTGCGCGATGGATACTGAAGATTACCCCGTGCAACAAGACTTCCCTTTTAGTTTTAAAGCGGGTGAGTTAAGTGCATATTATGCTGATTGGGATATTGTGAAATACAATGAAAATGTCGGTGAGTTGCACCGCACAGATGCAGATGGCAATCGCATTAAACAGCGTTTTGCGACGTTGTTGGCGAGGAAAAAGTAGATGTGCAAGTGGAATCTTAAATGAATAAGCTTTTGAGCTGCTCACAGACTACATTTCAATTGCTTACATAAAGCTTAAAATAAAAAACCACTTAGGATTAGTACACCTAAGTGGTTGTTTTATATGGTGGGCCCAGACAGACTTGAACTGTCGACCAACGGATTATGAGTCCGCTGCTCTAACCGACTGAGCTATAGGCCCTATAATTGAATTTGTTATATTTCAACAAGTTCAAGCGCAAAGAATACTAGCGAAGATTTTTTAAAAACACAAGCCATTTTCAGAAATTGCTGTATAGATAGTCAGCAGACGAATTTGATTATTATTGAAATATAAAAACTACACCTTCACTTTCCGAAACATTGCCCGATGCAACTTTAAACGCTTCTCTTTACGCACTTCTAAAAACAACTCAAACATTGACCATACCAAGACCAATAACAACACAGTCAATGCCACAAGAAAAGTCGTCAAATAAGCCACTTTAGTATCCTTCCATGATGCGTGGAATAGTGAAATGATGAATAGAATCATAGCTAATTACGACCAAAGTCTAATGATTTACAAATCATTTGAATAGTGCATTTTTGCTCAATTTAAGACTTAATTTCTCTCAATTCATATATTTTTAATATTAAAAACAAAGTATTTAGAGTTAAAACCAATAAAAGATATAACGCTATATCAACTGCATCACTTGAGATTGCTATATTTCAAACAATTTTCTGTTGACTCTTATATAAAACAAGCAGAAATTATGCATTTCCAGATTCATCAGCTGTTAAATCTATGTTGAAAAAATTTATAGGCGAGTCCGCATTCAAACTTGCAGGATGGCAATATCAGGTAGAACCCAACATCCTCGAAAATAAACAAGTGATCGTCGGTTTTGAACACACCTCAATGATGGATGCAATCCTCTCGCTTGCTCTGTTCCAAATTTATGATATTAAAATTCATACTTTAATCAAAAAAGAGCTTTTTAAAGGGCCACTTAAACCTATTTTAGAAAAAGTCGGCGGTATTCCAGTAGACCGTAAATCTAACAAAGATATTGTGTCGCAAATGGTCGAACTTTTTGATCAAAATGAACATTTCAATTTGGTCATCGCACCCGAAGCAACTCGCGCAAAAACAGGTGAAGCCCGCAAGCCAATTCGTACAGGTTTTTGGCATATTGCCAAAGCAGCCAATGTGCCTATCGTTTTAATGTATGCCAACTCACAAACCAAACAAGGTGGGATTTTTGGCAAAATCTATCCGACAGATTTAGATCACGATATGGCACTTATCCAACAATTATATAAAGAACAAGTGGGCTTAGATATTGTCATTCCTGAGCCAAAAACAACTCAAAGCAACACTTAAAAAACCTAAAACTCTGCCCTTTATCTAAAAAAAGGGCTTATGTTAGAATGGGCGCAATTTTGATAGGCATACTGCCAATCTGTAAGGAGCATAGTTCGCATGGCGGGTCATTCCAAGTGGGCCAACATTAAGCATCGTAAAGCCAAACAAGATGCTAGTCGTGGTAAGTTGTTTACCAAATTTATTCGTGAATTAACAACTGCTGCAAAGCTCGGCGGTCCAGATGCGGCAAGTAACCCTCGTTTACGTGCTGTTGTGGAAAAAGCACTTTCAGTTAACATGACACGTGACGTCATTAACCGTGCCATCCAGCGTGGTGCAGGCGGTGAAGATAACGACGATCTTAAAGAAGTAACCTATGAAGGTTATGGTGTAGGTGGTGTTGCGGTTATTGTAGAAACCATGACAGACAACTTAAACCGTACCGTGCCAGATGTACGTCACTGTTTCTCTAAAACTGACGGTAACTTAGGTACCAATGGTTCTGTAGCATTCCTGTTCACAAAACGTGGTGAAATTTCATTTGAAGATTCATCTTTAGAAGATCAAGTGATGGAAGTGGCTTTAGAAGCTGGCGCAGAAGATATTGAAGTGTCTGAAGATGGCATTTTGGTTATTACCACGCCAGAAGCTTTTGGTACAGTTCAAGATGCGCTCACAGCAGCAGGTTTGAAATCTGATAATGCTGAAGTGGTCATGAGCCCATCGACCAAAGCAGAAATTACAGACATCGATCAAGCGAAAAAAATTATGAAAATGATTGATATGCTTGAAGATTTAGATGATGTTCAAAACGTATATACCAACGTTGAATTCTCTGATGAAGTTTTAGCACAATTAGACGCATAATCGGTCTAACTGCAATTCCTAAAAACGCACGTTCTCGTGCGTTTTTTTATAGATCCAGTCAAAATAATTCTAAGATTCTAATAAATTAAACTTTATTTAATAAACCATGACAGTTTAAAACATCATATTCTTTAATCACAAAGCTAGAATGCAAACCTGCCACATGCTCAATTTTACCAATCCGTTTTAATAAAATTTCGCTGTAATTTTCCATATCTCGTGCCACAACCTCTACAATAAAATCTGCAGTCTGTCCCGTCACCAAAAATGCACGTATCACTTCAGGAATACTTTCCAATTCATCCAAAAATTTAGCAAAAATATCGGTATCGTGTTTGCTCAAAGACACCTGCAACAACACATGCAAACTAAAGCCCAGTTTTTGATAATTAATTTCACGCTTTAAACCTGAAATAATTTTATGATCGATCAGACTTTTAATACGGCGATGCACCGAACTTACCGACAGATTAACCCGCTCGGAAAGTTCATTCAAATTGACATCTTCATTGCTTAAAATTTCTAAAATATGCTTATCGTAGCGATCTAATTCCATTTTTCAAGCACTCAATCTAATCAGCTAAAATTTAAACTCATGATGCCATTATACTTAAATTATTTTGCAGACTAAGCATCTTTATCGAAAATTATTTTCCATTATTAAAGCAAAATGTTTATGATTCAACAGATCACCGCTTATCGTTTTGAGCAACTTAACAGACAAACGGAACAGCTTTCTAATTTATTGATTTTCAAATTTTTAAATTTAAAAAACTCAACAAAACAACGATTCTACTCATAAATTTTCACAATCCCGACCGTCTATCTTTTACAAGTGTATAGAAATGTATTAAAACAGATGCGCTCGACAATAAGCACAATGCAGCACAACAAAACCAATAAAAATACAAGGAATCGTCATGGCTTTTAAATCTCTAAGCTTGCTGAAAATAAAATTAGCTCTGTATTTACCGTAGAAACTCAGACCAGCTCTTTATTCGATGGACTCTTAAGTGGTGGCTCTTTAAGCAATACCTTTTCTGGTTTGCTTGGCAGCCTGACTAGTTCGACCTCGACCACACCTACCCTAGATTCTTTATTAAAAAGTTTACTCTCTGGCAGCAGCTTAGATAGTTCTAGCCTAACCAATCTAATCAGCCAATTTTCAAGCTCAAATACCAACTTAGATATCACCAGCTTAATTAGCAAACTGACACAATCCAATAGTGGTAGTTTCGATATCGCTTCCATCACCAACTTACTCAGCGGCATGATTGGCAGCAATGCAGGTGATTTAGATATTACGAAACTCACCCAATTAGTGAATGGATTAATCTGTGGCAATACAGGTAATCTTGACATTGCTCAAATTACTCAATTGGTCAGCGGTTTGATTTCGGGCAATAGTGACCTCGATATGGCTGCAATCACACAACTGGTTGGTGGTTTAATTGGCGGCAATACTGGCAATTTAGACGGCATGGATATCGCAGTGATTGCTGAACTTGTAGGCGGTTTAATCCAAGGCAATGGCGATCTTGATATTGCGCAAATTGCTCAACTGGCAAGCGGCTTGATTGGCAGCAATATCGGTGGCGGTTTAGGCGGTATGGATATCGCGGTCATTGCTGAATTAGTAGGCGGTTTAATGCAAGGCAATGGCGATCTTGATATTGCACAAATTGCGCAACTGGCAAGCGGCTTAATTGGCGGTAACATCGGTGGTGATTTAGGTGGTCTAGATATCGCTGCTCTAGAACCAATTCTTGCGTTGCTTAATCCTGAAGGTCAGCTTGCAAGTGACTTTGATCTAGGTGGTTTATTAAATAATCTGACTGGAGATACAACTGGTGGTTTCAGCTTAGATGGCTTGAGTGATGGTTTTGACAACTTAATTTCTGGTTCAGATTTTAACATCAGCGACTTACTGCAAGGTGCGTCATCTACAACCAGTTCAGAGATCAATATTGATAGCTTAGTCCCTGCATTAGGCGATGCATTTGGCAATTTAACTGGTGGCACATCAGACACTCAATTTGATTTAGCTACCCTGCCAAATTTGGTACAGACTTTTGATTTGAATAACTTAAATTCTTTGTTCTAATCCTTGGTTTTAGGTTTTTATACATCAGTATCCAAAAAATACGCGCAGATTGCGCGTATTTTATCTGAGGCGATAACATTTAAATACCGCGCCAATCTACACGTGCATTACGCTCAGTTTGATAAATACGAGAAACATATTGCCCTAAAGGTAAATCCAGCAAATATTTTTTATAATCTTTAAATTCTTCAGAAATCACTTCATCATGTTCTTTTTCCCACGGCGTTCCAGAAATTTCCAAAATAGGTGCAAGCATCGAACACACTGAAATATCGGCTAAACCTAAACGCTCACCCACAAAATAACGCCCGTAATTATCAATCAAATGCTGATTTAAAATGACAATTAATTCATCCATCCGCTGTTTGGATTCTGCAACTTTATCTTGATCGAGCTGATAGCCCTTAGACACCAAGGCTTTAATAATTGGCTTGGAATATTTAGAAAATTGACGCAAATAGCCTTTTTCGCCAATTAAAATTTCCAAAGGTTCTTCACTTTCAGATAATGCATGCGCCAACCCCCATCGACGCACATGCTGCCCCAATTCATCAGCCAAAGTATTTATGGCCAACGCATGTTTATATTGTTCGGCATCACTGCGTAACAAGGCATGTTCGGGGTAAATATCATCTAGATATAAAGCAATTTGAGTCGAATCTGCTATCCAGCGGTCTTGATCACGTAAAATAGGTAATTTATTTTGCCCTGTTTTTAATTGGGCAAAAGCGCGATGCACGCCTGGAATTAAGTTTTGCGCATCATAATCTAACTCTTTATGATCCAATAACCAGCGAGCTTTCTCACAAAAATGAGACAAAGGAAACTGGTATAAGATGCGCATAAAATCTCCATATTTAAAATTTTGATATCCAAAGCAGTATCAATACTGTGCTTGTCATACTTTAGTCATAGCCTCTTATAATTACAATGTACTTTTTATTCAAAATTCAGGCGAAACAGTCAGCAATTCAAAATCAATTCCGAAAAGAAATTCAACGTACAGCATCAAGCACGCTAGATTGGAGAAACATCTGTCCGATGACCTGACTTTATCTGCCCTTTCATGTAAAATCGTGCCTAATTTTTAAATAACACGTTGTGAGTTATTCATGGGTTTTAATTGTGGTATTGTGGGCCTGCCAAACGTTGGTAAATCTACGCTTTTTAATGCTTTAACCAAAGCTGCAATTGCAGCGGAAAACTTCCCGTTCTGTACCATTGAGCCAAATACAGGCATTGTACCTGTGCCAGATTCACGTTTGGACAAATTGGCGGAAATCGTAAATCCGCAACGTGTATTACCCACCACGATGGAATTTGTGGATATTGCAGGTTTGGTTGCAGGTGCATCTAAAGGTGAAGGTTTAGGTAACCAATTCCTTGCCAACATTCGTGAAACTGATGCGATTGCGCATGTAGTTCGTTGCTTTGAAGATGAAAACGTCATTCACGTAAATGGTAAGATTGACCCATTAGATGACATTGCAACCATCAATACCGAACTTGCGTTGGCCGATTTAGAAACGGTGAGCAAAGCCATTACACGCTTAGCAAAATCTGCCAAAGGTGGCGATAAAGAAGCCGTAGCGACCAAAGCCGTTTTAGAAAAAATCCAACCTTTACTGGATGATGGCAAGCCTGCACGTGCAGCCAATTTAGATGACGATGAACGCAAATTGGTTCGTGGTTTTGGTTTATTAACCTTAAAACCAACCATGTATATTGCGAACGTGGCAGAAGATGGCTTTGAAAACAACCCGCACTTAGATGCAGTCAAAAAACTTGCTGCAGAAGAAAATGCGATTGTGGTGCCTTTATGCAACCAAATTGAAGCCGAAATTTCATTACTTGAAGATGAAGACCGTGCAGAATTCCTAGAAGCTCTTGGTATGGAAGAACCAGGGCTGAACGTAGTGATTCGTGCAGGTTATGCGCTGTTAGGTCTGCAAACTTACTTTACTGCAGGCGTACAAGAAGTCCGCGCGTGGACAGTGAAAGTAGGTGCAACTGCACCACAAGCAGCAGGCGTAATTCACACTGACTTTGAAAAAGGCTTTATCCGCGCAGAATGTATTGCTTATGAGGATTTCGTACAATACAACGGCGAAGCAGGTGCAAAAGAAGCAGGTAAATGGCGCTTGGAAGGTAAAACTTATATCGTACAAGACGGTGATGTTTTACACTTCCGTTTTAATGTTTAATTGTTTTTATGTTTAGTTTTAGAACAATGCTTACAGCCGAGCATTGATTCAATAAAAAAACCTCGATGTAAGCATCGAGGTTTTTTTATAGGCGATTCTGCATCACATCAATGCAAAATAATCTCAACTAAGACTGCACCACATTGCCCTTTTGTTTCGGGTCGGTATTACCCAATTCAGGATGCGCCAAAGCATCGGCACATTGTTTTTTATCACGTTCATAATCGGCTTGTTTTTGTGCAAGACTGCTTGAACTGTCAATCGTCGCACGTGCCCAAATTTCCAAACTGGTCAAGGCCTTACGACACAGCGCATATTTCCCTTCCGTTACAGAGTCGGTCATTTTGACATTAATACGCCAGTCGGTACTTAATTTACGGGCAGGTTTGCGGACTTTATCTTCAATTAAGTTACGCTGTTTACGATACACGTACGGCTCAACTTCATTCATTAATTCCCACGCGGCTTGCGCATACACAGTCGCATCATTGGTGAGTTTTGGCGCAGGCTTAATTTCTACTGTTTTTTGCGGGTTGTTGTCATTGCTACACGCTTGCAATAACAGGCTACTGCATAACATTGAAGCAAGCAGGATTACAGGTGTTTTCAATTTCAACATATCGGTTCGCCCATACAAACAATTCGGCATCATGCTAATGAATTCAAGTATAATACACAATCTTCATTTGACCCATCGTTCAACTTTCTCCCACAAGGTGTGTCGTGTCCGTACACAATATTCAAACTGCGCCCGCAGCAAGTTTTTGGCAAGGTGCAAAAGATAGTCAGGCGATTATTTTCACCTATCTGCCTGTTTCTTTTGCTTTTGGTGTTTCTGCAACTCAATTCGGCTTTAGCGCATGGGAAGCCTTATTTTTATCTTGCTCGATGTATGCAGGGGCGAGTCAATTTTTAGTCGTTGCCTTATTGGGCAGTGGAACTTCAATCTGGATGACCGCATTAACGGTAATCGCCTTGGATATTCGACATTTACTTTACGGCCCGGCCTTACAAAACCTGATTCAAGATCGTTTAAACCTAAAAAAAACTGCAATTTGGTCATGGGGTCTGACCGATGAAGTTTTTGCCTCAGGCATGATTAAACTGTCACAGCGCCGTCAGGAATGGTCTGAATCATGGATGCTTGGACTGAGTTTATTTAGTTGGTTGTCTTGGGCATTAGGCTCTTTGTTAGGCGGATTATTTGCCGATCAAGTCACTAAAATGCCACAGTTTTTGCAAGCGGCGCTCGACTTTTTACTGCCCGCTTTATTCCTTAGCTTCTTATTGGCAGCATTTGAAAAGAAACACACCTTTGTCGTGGGAATCACCATTCTAGTATCTGCCGTAGCTTGTTATTTTATTGACTTATCTGCTGCAATTTTTATTGGGATTTCTTCAGGTATTTTGGCGGGATTATTTAAACACTATGTTTTAAAACAACCCGACCCTGAACATACAGGAGCAAAATCATGAGTTTAGAAATTATTTTGGTCGGTATTATGGTCGGTATCGCAAACTTCGCCTCACGTTTTGGGCCATTTTTTGTGATTCAGAAGTTTCAACAAGGCTCGCAACAACGTGGTGCTTTATGGCTTAAAATCGCTTTAGGCAGTATTGGTATTGCTGCAATTAGCTCTATGCTTGTGGTTGCAACCTTGCCACCTTTGCTTGAAACACCCAATAAAAGTTTTGCGATGTTAATTGGCTTTTTAGTGCTGACAGGTTTGTATTTTAAGTTTAAGAAAATCGTACCTGCAACGCTTACCGCAGCCATCACCTATGGTTTAATTTATACTTATGTGCCATTTTCGTTCTAATGTTGCTGAAATTTAGAGGTTGAATCGTCCAAACGATCTATTTCAGGATTCAGCCTTAACTGCTTTAAAGCACTGAATGCAATACAACGAGATGACAAAATCATGATTTTATTGCAAACAGGGCTTAACTCATGGAACAGTTCTGCTATGCTAAAAGCCCACTTTAGCAAGGACGATTCACATGAGCGTGACCATTGGTACTCCCCTTCAATCTTCTGCTTTCAAGGTTTTGCTATTGGGTTCAGGGGAACTCGGTAAAGAGGTGGTAATTTCACTGCAACGCTTAGGCGTAGAAGTACATGCCGCCGATCGCTACGACAATGCGCCAGCCATGCAAGTCGCACATTATGCTTATACTTTAAACATGGCAGATGCCACAGAATTAAAACAACTGATTGAAAAAATTAAACCTAATTTAATTGTGCCTGAAATTGAGGCGATTGCGACATCAGTTTTACTTGAAATTGAAGCGCAAAATATTGCAACAGTGATTCCATCTGCCAAAGCGGTAAATTTGACCATGAACCGTGAAGGCATACGTCGTTTAGCTGCGGAAGAATTAGGTTTGCCGACATCCGCTTATCGCTTTGCCAATTCACTCGAATCTTTCCGCGCTGCATGTGATGACATTGGTTATCCAAACTTTGTGAAGCCTGTGATGTCATCTTCAGGCAAGGGACAATCGCGTGTCACCTGCTTTGATGAAGTTGATGCAGCTTGGGAATATGCCCAGACTGGCGGACGCGTCAATCAAGGCACTGTGATTGTTGAATCACAAATTGACTTCGATTTTGAAATTACCTTATTAACCGTACGTGCTAAAAATCCAGAAACTGGTGCGATTGAAACTTCATATTGCGACCCAATTGGTCACCGTCAAGATGCAGGCGACTATGTAGAAAGCTGGCAACCTCAAGCCATGAGTGATGCTGCCTTGACTGAAGCCAAACGAATTGCACACAAAGTGACTACTGCCTTAGGTGGTTGCGGTATTTTTGGTGTAGAGCTGTTTGTGAAAGGCGATAAAGTCTGGTTCAGTGAAGTCTCTCCACGTCCACACGACACAGGTTTGGTGACATTGGCTTCACAATTCCAAAGTGAATTCGAATTACATGCCCGCGCGATTTTAGGCTTACCTGTCAATACCACACGCCATAGCGTTGCAGCCAGTGCAGTGATTTATGCAGGTGTCGATGCAACAAATCTTTCATTTTCTGGCCTGAATCTTGCATTAGCACATCCCGATACAGATTTACGTATATTTGGCAAACCTGAAGGTTTTGAGCGTCGTCGTATGGGCGTTGCCACTGCACGAGCAGAAACCACAGAGCAAGCGCGTGAGCTAGCTCAGCATACTGCGGACACTGTTCGCGTACATTTAAACGAAAATCAAAATTAAGCTCGTCATTGCATAACGGAATTGTCCATGATCATTACATTACCCTTGCTGAATTATGTAAAAAGCAACCATGACATTCAGGCCATTAACCAATGGCGCACCGATGTCGAAAATCAGCTACAACAATGTTTTGAAAATGGACAATCCATTCGTGAAGTGATTTTGGCGCGTTCTAACCTGATTGATGAAGCGCTCACTTTCTTATGGCAACATGCTGAATTAGACAAAACCGATTTGAGCCTATTTGCAGTGGGCGGCTATGGGCGTAAAGAAATGCTGCCCTATTCCGATGTCGATATTATGGTGTTGTCGGAAGATGCAATCACATCAGAACAAGAACAACTTATTTCGACCTTTATTTCGTCTTTATGGGATGTTGGCAACTTCAAACCTGCCACCAGCGTGCGGACTATTCAAGACTGTGTGATTCAGGCAACCAGTGATTTAACTGTTGCAACTGCCTTGATTGAAGCGCGTTTAATTACAGGAAATCAGCAGCTTGCCAAATGGCCGCGTCGTATTGTTTCGCAAACTTGGACAGATAAAACCTTTTTTGATGCCAAAATGGAGGAGCAAAGCAAGCGTTACGCGCAGCACAATGACACCGAAAGTAATTTAGAACCTGATATTAAAAATGCTCCGGGCGGTATTCGTGACATCAACCAAATTGGCTGGATTGCCAAACGCCATTTTCGCGTCAATCGTATTTACGACTTGGTGCATTTAGGTTTTATTTCAGAATTTGAATTGGGTGTACTTGAAGAAGCCGAAAGCTTTTTATGGGAAATCCGTCATCATCTCCATCGTTTAACCAAACGTGATGAAAACCGTTTATTGTTTGATTATCAACGAGATATTGCAGCAACTTTTGGCTATGTTCGAGAAGAAGGTAAACCGCAAAATTACCCGATTGAACAATTTATGAAGCGTTATTATCGCTCTGCACAGCAAGTTTCCACTTTAAATGAAATGTTGCTGGCCTATTTTAATGAGTCGGTCATTACCCCGCGTTTGCCTAATTATGAACGTAACATTGAAGAAATTAATGAAAATTTTAAACTGGTCGATGGCAAACTTGCCGTGCAGCACCACAAAATTTTCTCAGAAAAACCAAGCGCAATTTTAGAAATTTTCTATTTATTGGCCAATCGTCCTGAAATTGAAGGAATTCGCGCACGAACACTGCGCCTGCTGACACTTGCAGCCAAGCGTATTGACCAAAGTTTCCGTGATGATCCAACGCATCAAGCGCTGTTTATGGCAATTTTGCGCTCACCGCACCGCTTGTATAATACCTTGGTGACTATGAAACGCTTAGGTGTATTGGGCAATTACATCCCCGCTTTTGGTCAAATTACAGGTTTAATGCAATACGACTTATTCCATATTTATACAGTCGATGCGCACATTTTACTATTACTCCGCAACTTAAGCCGCTTCAAAGAACCTGAATTAGCGAAAGATTTTCCTGTGGTCAGTTCGGTATTTCAGCGTTTAGCCCGTCGTGACATTATTTATTTGGCTGCGATTTTCCATGATATTGCTAAAGGTCGTCGTGGTGATCACAGTGAACTTGGTGCGGTAGATGCGATTGAGTTTTGCCGTAAACACGGATTTACTGAACGTGAATGTAACCTTGTGGCATGGTTAGTCAAAAATCACTTGTTGATGTCAGTCACAGCACAGAAAAAAGATATTTCTGACCCCGATGTGGTCAAGGAATTTGCCGAAAAAATGGGAGATATGGAGCATTTAGATTATCTCTATACCTTAACGGTTGCTGATATTAATGCGACTAATCCAACACTCTGGAACTCATGGCGTGCATCCTTAATGCGCCAACTTTATACGCAAGCGCGTGATGTCATTCGCTCAGGACTTGGGCGTCCCGTCGATTATCAAATGCTGATTGAAGACACCAAATTTGCGGCAAGCGAGTTACTGGTTAAAGATTTTGAACTCAGTGCTGTTGAAAAAGTCTGGCAAGAACTGGGCGATGAATACTTTATTAAAGAATCTGCCGATGAAATTGCATGGCATACCCGCGCGATTTTGGAGCATGGCGATAATCCTGCACCATTAGTGCTCATGCGCGCGCACCGAAAATCAGCACAAGACGCAGTACAAATCTTTATTTACACGCAAGACCAACCCAACCTATTTGCCACAACTGTCGCTATTTTAGACCGCATGAACCTTGACGTTCAGGATGCACGAATTATTACTGCGACCAAAGCCTTTAGTTTGGATACTTACGTGGTCTTAGACCGTTTTGGCACACTCTTAACAGACCCTGAACGTGAAGAAATGGTGATTGAGGCTTTAGTGAATGCCTTGAGCCAGTCAGATAAATATCCGGGTCTGATGCAACGCCGCATTCCGCGTCAATTACGTCATTTTGACATTGAAAATACAGTAGAAGTGACTTTCAATGCAGCGCTGAATCAAAACATGGTCGAAATTGCCACACTAGATCATCCCGGGTTACTCGCCAAAATTGGCGGCTTGTTTATGATGCAAGGCTTAGATATTCACTCCGCCAAAATTGCCACCCTGGGCGAACGTGCCGAAGATATTTTCTTCGTCACCAAAAAAGATGGCAACCCAATGACAAAATCTGAAGCAGATACCTTTGCAATCCAGCTCAAAGCTGCTTTAGATGAGGCCTCTAATCAGGTCTGTGGTCAACATTAACTCCAATTTACGGAACATCCATGAACTCAAGTTTGTCCTTATTACATCCTTACCCTTTTGAAAAGTTAAACAAACTATTTCAGGACGTACAACCTGCAAATTTGCCGTTAATTCCACTGTCTATTGGCGAACCTAAACATCCTGCACCTAAATTTGTCAAACAAGCCATTATTGATAATTTTCAGCATTTATCGACTTATCCGAACAGCAAAGGTCTGCCTGAATTACGTCACAGCATTGCCCATTGGCTGACACAACGCTTTCATTTAAAACAAGTTAACCCAGACACTCAAGTTCTCCCCGTTTCAGGTACACGTGAAGCGATTTTTTCCTTTGTACAAGCCTTGATTCGACGTGAAGATGCGCCTTATGTAGTGATGCCCAATCCGTTTTATCAAATTTATGAAGGGGCAACTTTATTGGCAGGTGCTCAACCCTATTTCATCAATTGCACCGAAGACAATAATTACTTGGGTGATTTTGATGCTGTACCTGCAAAAGTCTGGGAAAAAACTGCTTTATTATTTGTCTGTACACCGGGAAATCCAACAGGTGCTGTCCTTTCAAAAGAACAATTTAAAAAGCTGATTGCCCTGTCAGATCAATATAATTTTGTCATTGCATCTGATGAATGTTATTCAGAATTATGGTTTGACCAAGCGCCTACAGGTTTACTGGAAGTCTGTGCCGAACTTGGACGCGATGACTACAAAAATTGCATCGTATTCCATTCTTTGTCTAAACGCTCAAACTTACCCGGCATGCGTTCAGGCTTTGTTGCGGGCGATGCCAACTTATTAAAACCTTATTTGCAATATCGTACCTATCATGGTGCGGCAATGCCTGTACAACATCAATTGGCATCTATTGCAGCTTGGGATGATGAACAGCACGTTGAAGATAATCGTCAACAATATCGCGCCAAGTTTGAATTATTCCAAACGGAACTTGGGCATTTACTGCCATTAAAAAAACCAGATGCAGGTTTTTATTACTGGCTCAAAGTCGACCATGATGAAAATTTTGCCAAAATATTGATGGAAAAAGCCCATATTAAAGTGCTGCCAGGTCGGTATTTATCTCGTGAAACCGCACAAGGTAACCCGGGTGAAAACCATGTTCGCTTAGCTTTGGTTGCAGATTTGGCGCAATGTGAACAAGTAATTCAACGTCTTAAAGCGATTTTATAAGTTAATGATTTCAATTAAATTTAAGGCGATCATCTGATCGCCTTAATTATCTTACTTGCACAAGCGCAAGCCTTTATCGTAAAGCCTTTTCAATTTCCGCCTGCAAATCTTCAGGTTTTGTGGTCGGAGCAAAACGGTTCAACACCTTGCCATCTTTGCCAATTAAAAACTTGGTGAAATTCCATTTAATTCCGTTGCCCAAAATACCTTTACTGTTATTGGTCAGGTAACGGAAAATCGCATGTGCTTCAGGCCCTTTCACATCAATTTTGCTAAACATTGGAAAACTGACACCATAGTTTTTTTGGCAGAAGCTCCCAATTTGCTCATTGGAACCTGGATCTTGCCCACCAAACTGATTGCACGGAAAGCCCAAAACTTCAAGACCTTGGTCTTTATATTGTTGGTATAACTTTTCCAAACCCGCAAATTGAGGCGTAAAACCACACTTGCTGGCTGTATTTACAATCAACAAAACCTTCCCTTCATAATCGCTAAAGGCTTTATTTTGTCCATCTAACAACTCAGCTTCAAACTGATAAATGTTGGTCATGGATAATTTCCCTCATCATTTTTTTCTTGTGTTTTGAGTTCTAAAGAAGCCGAATTGACACAATAGCGCAATCCTGTTGGCTGTGGACCATCATCAAAAACATGCCCTAAATGTGCGTCACAATGATGACAAACAATCTCAGTACGCTGCATGCCATGCGAACCATCCTGATGTTCTTCAATCACCCCAGGCTGGATTGGACGATAGAAACTTGGCCAACCGCTACCGCTGTCATATTTTGTTTCAGATGAGAATAGCGCTGTACCGCAACAACGACAGGTATAAATCCCCTCTTGTTTAGTATTCCAATATCTCCCCGTAAAAGCAGGCTCCGTGCCTTTTTGACGTGTAATCCGAAATTCCTCTGGTGATAACTCTCTTTGCCATTCTCGGTCTGTTTTATTGAGTTTTCCCATCACTAACTCCTTTAAATCTTTGACATTCAGTGTCATGCTTCAGTACTTCCATTTTTACGCTAGACCTTGCAAAATATCTAGCTAAATTTCAGCATAGATTGTGATATTTCAGTAATCTATAATTTATTTATCTTCTAATCATTGGATGGAACTATGTCCGTACTAGGTAACACGACTCCGCGCGAAATAAAAAAATCATCAAAACTTGAGCATGTATGCTACGACATTCGCGGACCTGTGTTACGAGCGGCCAATGAAATGGAAGAGGCCGGTCATAAAATTATTAAACTGAATATTGGCAACCCTGCCCCATTCGGTTTTGAAGCGCCACAGGAAATTATTAATGATGTCGCATTGAACTTGCCTAATGCGATTGGTTATACCGACTCCAAAGGGATTTTCCCTGCGCGTAAAGCGATTTGTCAGTACTATCAGCAAAAAGGCATTTTCGATATGCATGTCAATGATGTGTATATTGGCAACGGCGTGTCTGAACTGATTGTTATGGCGATGCAAGGCTTGTTAGACGATGGCGATGAAATGCTGGTACCAATGCCTGACTACCCGCTTTGGACTGCGGCAGTGAATTTATCGGGCGGTACTGCTATTCACTACAAATGTGATGAAGAAAACTTTTGGTATCCAGACATTGCCGATATGGAAAGCAAAATCACGCCAAATACGCGCGGTATTGTCATTATTAACCCGAATAACCCAACGGGTGCGGTTTATCCACGTCATGTGTTGGAACAAATTGTAGCATTGGCAAAAAAATATGACTTAATTTTATTTGCCGATGAGATTTACGACAAAATTATTTATGACGGCATTGAGCATGTTGCGGTTGCAGCTTTAGCGGGTGATCAGCTTTGTATTTCATTCAATGGCTTGTCTAAATCGTATCGCATTGCAGGCTTCCGTTCAGGCTGGATGGCGATTACAGGCGATAAATCACGCGCTGCAGACTACATTGAAGGTTTAGACATGTTGGCGTCTATGCGCTTGTGTGCCAACCATCAGGCGCAGTACGCGATTCAAACAGCATTGGGTGGTTATCAGTCTATCAATGACTTGATTCGTCCGGGTGGTCGTTTATACGAACAACGTAACATTGCATGGGAAATGCTGAACGACATTCCTGGCGTGTCTTGTGTCAAACCTGAGGGTGCAATGTATTGCTTCCCGAAACTTGATCCAAACGTCTATCCAATTGAAGATGACGAAAAGTTAATGCTCGATTTACTCAAAGCAGAAAAAGTTTTATTGGTTCAAGGTACAGGTTTTAACTGGCCAACGCCTGATCATTTCCGTGTCGTGTTCTTGCCTGCAGAAAATGAATTACGTGAAGCAATGACACGTTTAGGTCGTTTCTTGGCAAAAATCCGCTAAGATCAAACCGAATCTCTGTTTTAAAATGCCGTGTTGATCACGGCATTTTTTATGGATTTGATTTTTATTTCTATTTTATCTTTACATCTCTTGTTCATCATCAAGTGGTCACATAGCAAAGCGATACTCAGACACTTGGGGATACACTTTTACACGCCCGCAAAAGCATGCTGTAATAGCCACAAGCGATTAAGTTTCAGGAATTGAGCATGCACTACCAAGTCCATCTTATTGATGCGCAAAAACCATCACAAAACTATATTTGGTTGCTTGAACATTGTGCCAGCAAACAAGTGGTGGTGGTTGACCCTACCGATGCCAAACCTGTTGAAGATTTTTGCCAAAATCATGGTTTAGAGATCGCGCAAATTTGGTTGACGCATTGGCATCAAGATCATATTGGCGGTGTGCCTGAACTCATTGCAGAACGTAATTTACCTGTTTATGGGCCACGTGAAGAATTGAGCAAAATTCCGTTTATCACGCATCCTTTACAAAACCAAGACCATATCAATTTTCATGATTTACAGGTCGATGTTATTGCCGTTCCGGGACATACCTTGGGGCATATTGTGTATTTTATAGATGCGTTGGATGTATTGTTCTGTGGCGACACTTTATTTGCGATGGGCTGTGGGCGTGTTTTTGAAGGTACATATTTGCAAATGTATCAATCTTTAAACCGCTTGGCAGCGCTGCCTCCGCGTACCCGAGTATATTGCACCCATGAATATACATTGGCGAATGCACAATTTGCACTGCATGTAGAACCCGACAATGTTGCCATTCAAGAGCGTTATCAACAAATTGAAAGTTTACGCATGCTTAATCAACCCACTTTGCCAAGCAGCATCGAACTAGAACTGGAAACCAATCCATTTTTAAGAGCCGAAAGTGTCGAAGAATTTCAGAAATTACGTGAACTCAAAGACAACTTTTAAATTGATGCTTTGATCATAAAGCATCTGATATTTCTCTCGGATTATAAAATCTGATTACTGGCAGCAAACTCATCTAATTGAGTTTGCGTCACCACACACACAGCATTCATTTCATCGACCCGCACCAAAAGTAAATTGGACAATGCAGGCTGATAACGGCGTGCGCTGCCAAAAGGCGTATAAGCCACTTTGGATTGCGAGGAAAACAGTAACCAATCTTCATGCCCAAGCATCACAGCAAAAGGCTCTAGCCCTTGATTTTGCATCTGCTTCACTATGTACTCAGCCTGCTGTTGGATTGTTTGTGCAGTCATGTTTATTTTCCAAATCTTCAAACTCAACCATAGTATAAGCTAATGTCCATTTGGTGCCGACATGCTCCACACTGATATGCATTGCGCTAAATTAAAGCTTTGCATGAAAAATGGATAATCCCCATATGTTCATGCTGAAAATAAATACAGCCTAAAACTAAAAATCATTAACAAAATATTTCTAAGTCATCTTTTGGCAATATATCTAAGACCTTAAAATTAATTACGCCACCTCAGTTAAAATAATAAATATCAATAACTTACAAATAAATAATTCTTTTAAAATATTCTAATTGCTTAAAAGGACTTTAGATTTCTAAAAATCAGTGAAAAAAATGTCAAAGAAATACATTTCTGCCCTTTAAAAATTCAAGAAATATCCCTATTAATAATTAAATAAATGGATAGGAGTTCTCTCGTGAAAAAAGTTGTTAAAGCAAAAAATTTAATTGCGTTTCGTATTTGGTTAGAAAAATTAGGTTATTCAGTCAAAAATTTGGCGGATGGTCACGGTTTCACATTTAGCTTTCAAAAAGAATATGGTTTGGTCACTTGCGAGCTTTCTGGTAATGCTTTAGCAATGAAATTAGGCGAGGAATTTGAAGACCATTTAAAAGCATAAGTACTTATACAATATAGATAAGTATGCGATAACGGTTGAACTTGATAGGATGCAAAAATAAAAATTCAAATCGTATTTCATCAACACTTAAAGATGATCTTGCCCATAACCTGTTTATGGGCTTTTTTTTTATACTGAACTTTAAATCTTAAAATACATCTAAGCCTTGTCAAAGAGATGCAATGATTTAAAGCTAAAATAACAGGCAATAAAAAAGCAAGGTCATTGCCTTGCTCTTTAATGTATGGTGGGGACGGAGAGACTCGAACTCTCACACCTCGCGGCGCTGGAACCTAAATCCAGTGCGTCTACCAATTTCGCCACGTCCCCAACATCGGGTACCAACTGAGTTGTTGGATTTTAATTTGGCAGAGGATCAAGGATTCGAACCTTGACGAACGGTTTTGGAGACCGTCATGCTACCATTACACCAATCCTCTGTAACTTAAAATCAAGCTGACTTGATATTTAAGTGGTGGGGACGGAGAGACTCGAACTCTCACACCTCGCGGCGCTGGAACCTAAATCCAGTGCGTCTACCAATTTCGCCACGTCCCCGATGGCTGTGTATATTATAGAGATCACTTCCTGATGACAAGCCTTTTTTATAAAAAAGCACAATGACTGTTTAAATAAAAAACAAAAAACTATTTTTTGATTTTTTCTTAAGCATATTCAGCCACTAAGCCATAATTTCAACTCTGCAATACTCGTTGCACGCTGCGAATAGGACTTTGCCAACATGTGATTCAGCAGTGGTAAAAATGCTTGTAGATGCGTAGAAAGTTGGATATGCAATCTTTGACAATGTAAATACGCCCAATCGTGGTAACTATTTGCCTGCAAGCGTTGTTGCGTTAACCATTCATAAAAAATAATGCCTAAAGCATAAATATCACTTTGTGCAGTTTTGAGCTGTCCGTGAAATAATTCTGGTGCCATATAACGTGGCGTTGCAGTCATCCCCTGACATTGAATATCTGCAATTTGCTGTACTTGCTCAAAATCTAACAGTTTGATTTGCCCATCCAACTGCACAATATGTTCAGCTTTTAAGTCAGCATGAATCCAACCTAATTGATGTAATGCTTCCACTGCTTCAAAGACACGCAAAAATATGTGTTTAATCGCTTCTGTATATTCAGGTAAATTACCCATCACAAAAACAGCTTGCGCTTCAGGTAAAATTAAAGCACGTGAATAGACCTGTGAATAATGCGATGAAATGTCATGTGAATTACCCTGCGACTGAATATGAATGGGTGCAGCATCCATCAATTCACATGGCAATAAAAAAGATAAATATGATGATTGCGCGTACTGTTTATAAAAGTTCCATTCTTGTGCAAAACCCTGCTCTACTGTCGCATGAACACCTTGTTGTTGGGCTTTCAGCCAATAAAACTGCCCTTGATGTTCAAAACGATAGATATGCCGACCATATTGCAAACTTTGCGCTTTACTGCGCAGCTCGAACTGCGCAGTATCTAACTGTTGAACATCCAAATTTAAAACATTAAACAACACTTGCGCCAGTGCGCATTTCTGCTGCGACTTCGGTGGATACCTCTATTTGTGGTACATTTAATAACTCTAAGCAATGTTGCAAAGTTTTACCGACACGTGCATGTGTTTCAATTGATGAAATTTTCGGCCAAGTCGCACGCTCGCCTTCACGCTGTAAAATTTTAAATAAATGTGGTTTCGGGTTTTGCAACATATAGCTGTAATGACGCAGGTTATAGCTTCCTACAATATTCACATCACCATAATAGCGTTGATCGACAATACCATAGCCATGATCTAGCAAACGACGCACAGGCGGTACAGCTCCTGCTCGCTCACGCACAAAATCCATTACCCCACGACTAATGACTTTGCCCTGACGACGAATAATCCGTTCTGGCCAACTCAGCATATCTTTACGATAGCGCTTAATATCATCCTGCATAAAAGGCACTACATGCGGATTGACCTGACTGGCGATGGTGTAATTAATATTATACAAACGCGCCATTTTTTCCTGCGGGAAATCACTACGCACACTGCCATCCACCCAACGGGTTTTACCCATATATGGAGTGTGTTCGCCATCATAACGCTTGTTGGTTAAACGTACTGGTGGAAATAAAATTGGCACAGCACACGAGGCCAACACCGCACTCCAAACCAACAAATCTGGCGCAGTGAAGCTGTTCATAATGCGTGAGTCTTGCGATGCATCATAAGGCGCAACCGCCACATTAATATGCAAACCTGATTTTTGAAAAGCTTCTTCAAACGTGGTATCGCCCAAGTTTTTGATCAGGAATTTTTTTAAATAATGCACATCGGCAATTCCACCATTGCCTTTAAGAATTTCGCGCATTTGTCTAAACTGAAATGCTTCGTGGAAAAATGACTCACCACCCAAAATATGCTGTACTTCTTCAGGTTTTGCGATGCCTAGCATTGCAGTCATTATTGCACCCGCGCTCGAACCCGACAGCACTTTAGGCATTAAATCCTGTTCAAGTAAGGCCTTACAAACACCTGTATGAAACAAACCTAGCGTTGCCCCACCAGAGAACATCAAGGCAGGTTGTCCGTATGCAGTTTGGCATTGCTGAAAAAACTCTATTTTTTCTACTTTGGTTAAAGCCTGACATTCATCTGAAGCGACAAAAGCCAAACTTTTACTGACTTCATCCACATAATCTTCAATAATTTTTTTAGTACCCACATAGGTTGCAGTAAACAACATCGGATGGGCAATATTGGCGATGTCAAAAGTTAAACCTTCACGCAAAATATAAATTAAATCGTGACTGCGTTCGGTGGTGCGATAACGGCGTAATAAATTTAAACGATGCGAGATAATTTCCGCATCAAAATATGGCGAACTGTTGTCATATTTCCATTCTTGCGCACCAGTTTCTTCATCTATACGAATGGCAATACTTTTCCATTCTTCATACGATTCGGCATTTTGAATTTGGCGCTTGAGTTTTTTTATGCGATAGGCTTGATGCGGATTAACATCTTCGGTGAAATCTTTAAATAACATAGCATTCCTCAATCCGTTGGTTTATTCGCAGCACTACGCTTGCCTATGCCTACTATACACAACAATATCTAAAAAATTGTAATACGCGTCAATGACTCGATTCACACTTTGATTGTCAAATCTAGGTCAATTGCGCTAGTCTTAAAGTGTAGCAATCTGATCTGCATTTTTTAAGCTGAATTATCATGGCAAACCTAGATTTACCCGACAACATCTTATTATCACTTTCTCATGTACTCCAACAACTACAGCAAAGTTTACCTGCTTTAAAACAAGAAACCGACTTTTCCGCCATCGCATTCAAATGGCAAGATCGACAATTGATAGCGATTCAACAACCCAAAAAAATTGATTTAGATGATTTAAAAGGCATCGAAAAGCAAAAAGAAAAAGTCATTCAAAACACCTTGCAGTTTTTAAATGGCTTACCTGCCAATGATGTGTTACTTACAGGCTCACGCGGTACGGGAAAATCATCTATTGTACGTGCCCTATTGACCGAGTATGCCAATCAAGGATTACGTTTAATTGAAATTGAACGCGATGATTTGTCTGAATTGCCAGAAATTCAAAAAATCATTCAGCATCGTCCTGAAAAATTTATTGTCTACTGTGATGATTTAGCTTTTAACGCAGAAGATGAAAATTATCGTAGTTTAAAAAGTGTTTTAGACGGTTCATTACAATCAGGTTCCAGTAATTTTATTATTTATGCAACCAGTAACAGACGTCATCTATTACCTGAATTTATGCATGAAAATACACCTGTCACTCGTGTAGATGTACCGCAATATACTGAGTTGCATCCTCAAGAAGCAATTGAAGAGAAAATTTCACTGTCTGATCGCTTTGGTCTATGGCTGTCGTTTTATCCAATGGATCAAAATCTATATTTAGAAATTGTGGAGCATTATTTACACAAAGCCGAAATGCCAATGACTGCCGAAGTACGTGCAGAAGCATTAAGATGGTGTCAGGCACGTGGACAGCGTTCAGGGCGTGCTGCCTATCAATTTTCTAAACACTGGATTGGCTCGCAGCAACTTAAAGCACTTTAAATATTTTAATGGGTTGTTTGCATATAGAAGATAGTCAGCAACCCACTCTATTTAAACGCGCTAAATGACTGAGCGACTACTGACCTTGTTCTGCAGCAATCCGTGCCAATGTGTCTTTATAAAATTCTTCGCCATGCGCCTGCATTTCTGCCACAGTCGGCTCTCCTACATATACTTCTTGCGGTGCTGTCGCTTCAGGTGTGATAGCCGAAGGATGAGTTGCTGCAGTAGTCAAACGAGTCGGTACTTCGACCTGTTGGGCTGTCACTGAACTCGGCTGATTTTCTGTACTATTTATATTTTGCTGTATTGACTCAGCGCCCTCGCAAGCGGTCAATACCATCATCCCCATCACACAAATAATGCAAAATGTATTTTTAAATCGCATGTTTATCTCAATTGGTTTTATATTAAATATCTACCAAAAATCATAGTTTAAAGTTGCAAACACAACAATTGGACAGGATTCACAGATTTAAATACTGCTGTCAGCTACTTTATAGATTTCTATAAATTGTAGGATGAGTGCACAAAAAAAATAAAGCAGTTCTATTTGAAACCAATACGTGAAATAAAGTTTGGGATAGAATATGACTATAAAACTTCAAAAAAATTAAAAATATTTATATTGCAATTATTTAATTTTACTTAATAAGATCAACTTTAGTCCATTGTATTATTTTATGAACCCATTATTCGCTTAAGATGCAATCTCTTTAAAACAAACAACGGTTAAAAAATAATGTTTAAATTTAAAAATTTGTTAATTACAGTAAGTTTAATTACAACGCTTACAGCATGTACACAAGTGAAAACGCAAGAGTATTATGCCGAGAACTTAGATGAAGCTAAAAAAGTTTTGCAGAAGTGCGAAGAAATGGCCAATCAAGGTAAATCACTAGAAGGTAAAAAATTAGAAAACTGTACAAATGCAGGGAATGCTGTGATGCAAGGCATGATGAAAGATCTTACCAAAGGTTTAATGGACGCAGTTCGCTAAGTCTTAAGTATTCGTTTCTAATATTAATGTAAAAATTTAGCATATAAAGTCAGAGGCAGATTATTGCCTCTGATTGATTTTATGCTACGAACAACTTAACCCGCAGTTGGATTGGTAAGCTCCGTCATCGGCCAACGTGGTGTAGTCGTAACCGATAAACCATCTTGCTGCCCTGCTTTTAAACGCTGATAGCCCGCAAAAGCAATCATTGCACCATTGTCGGTGCACAATGCAGGTTCTGCATAATAAACCGTTGCACGAATTTTAGCTAAATCTGCTTCTAAACGCTCACGTAACCGAGTATTTGCACTCACCCCACCCGCGATCACCAAGCGTTTTAAACCTGTTTGTTTTAAAGCTTTTACCGATTTTTTCACCAAAGTATCAACAATCGCTTCTTGGAAACTTGCCGCAATATCGGCATCACGGTTTTCATCACCTAACTTTTTCATTTGTACTGAAACCGCAGTTTTTAAACCGCTAAATGAAAATTCTAAGCCTTGGTGCAACATTGGACGTGGAAATTCAAAAGCTTTGGCATCGCCTTGTTCAGCTAGTTTGGCGATATTTGGCCCACCCGGATACGGTAAACCCATCATTTTGGCAACTTTGTCAAAAGCCTCGCCTGCAGCATCATCAATCGACTCGCCTAACAATTCATATTGGCCAATGCCATAAGCTGCCATGAGCTGTGTATGTCCACCCGAAACCAATAAAGCGACAAACGGAAATTCTGGCGGTGTCGCAGACAATAATGGTGCAAGCATGTGCCCTTCCATGTGATGCACCCCAATTGCAGGTTTATTTAAGGCAAAAGCTAAAGTTCGTCCAAATAATGCGCCTGTCATGAGTGCGCCCATTAGCCCCGGCCCACGGGTATAAGCCACTGCATCAATTTCAGATTTTTTGACTTGGCTCTGCTCAAGCAATTGATTGATTAAAGGAATAAGTTTGCGCACATGGTCACGTGAAGCCAGTTCGGGTACCACACCACCATACTCTGCATGCAATTTAATTTGGCTATACAGTACTTGCCCGCGCAAACCTAACTCGCTGTCATACAGTGCAAGTCCTGTTTCATCACAAGATGTTTCTAAGCCTAAAACGATCATTAAATTGCCTATAACCTGTATCAATTCTATTGCGAAACCTATTATAGACTTGTGATATGAGATGTAAATGAGTAAAATACTGACCTTCACTTGTGATCGTGGGCAATTTCGCCCAGATCTTATCCATAACTTAATGAGGATTCTTCATGCCACAAGTTAAATTGAAAGAAGGCGAACCAGTAGACGTAGCTATCCGTCGTTTCAAACGTTCTTGCGAAAAAGCAGGTGTTTTAGCTGACGTACGTAAGCGTGAATTCTACGAAAAACCAACTCAAGAACGTAAGCGCAAAAAAGCTGCTGCTGTTAAACGCTACCAAAAGAAATTGGCGCGTGAATCAGTACGTACTACTCGCCTTTACTAATTAATTTGTGATTGCCTGTCTGGATTAAATGATGACGACTTTAAAAAACCAAATTACTGACGTTTTGAAAGCGACAATGCGCGCCAAAGAAATGGATAAGTTAACGGTAATTCGTAGTCTACAGGCGGCAATTAAGCAAATCGAAGTCGATGAGCGCAAAGAGCTTGACGATGCTCAGGTTCTTGCGGTCATTGAAAAGCAAATTAAACAACGTAAAGAATCGGTTAAAGCCTTTGAAGGCGCTGGCCGAGAAGATTTAGCTAGTAAGGAACAAGCCGAAATTGAGGTGTTATCTCAGTTTCTACCAGAAGCTATGACTGAGGAAGAACTTGATTCCATGATTGCGCAAACCATTGAAGCGCAACAAGCTACTAGCATGAAAGATATGGGTAAGGTGATGAACTCTCTGCGTCCGCTCATAGCCGGGCGCGCCGATCCTGCTCAAGTATCTGCCAAAATTAAAGCCAAATTAAGCTAATTAGCTCACCCCAAATTTGTGCTTCTCCGAACACTGATTTAAATGTCAGATTAAGCCCGCTTTAATCTTTCTATCTAATGCTATTAAGTAAAATGCTAAACCTAGGATGAGATAGATTATCTATTCACCCTTAGACACTTCTGCTTTAACTTTTTACTTTAAATCGCAGTTCACTTGATATTTTTTCAGTAATTGCATTTCTTTAGATGTGCTGACCTGCTGAATCACGTCCTGTTTATTAATATTCTGATAACGACGATCCAAATAGGCACGGTTTTCATCTGCTGCCTGATATAAACGATCAACATAACGACTAACAATGCCGCAAAACTGCTGCTGTTGCTGCGGATTAAAACCCTGCTGTTGTGGGTTTAAGCCTCGTAAAAACTGTCGGGTATCTTGTTTATATTGCGCATTAATTTCTTCAACAGCCAACACATACTGCTCTGCACTCGCAGCATAGACATTTTGCAAGGTCATCCCCAAAGTAAGGCATAAATAAATATATTTTTTCATTTTCAAGTCAGGGTCGTTTCAACTCAAGTTCTATTTTAGCATTGTATATTCGGTGAATAACTATTCACACGACTCAATTGCCAAAAAGTTGGGTTTGTATTGCGCAAATGCTTGCTCACATGGTTCGGGAACTTTGCCTTGAGTCACTGTCCCTAAGCGTAAGCGAATAATATCGGGTAAATCTAGCCGATAAGAATAAATCGGGCTGCCACACTCCTGACAAAATACCCGTGCTTTATTGGGACTATGAAAATATTCTTTTAGATATTTTAAGCCACGCACCACTTCAAAATGTTCGCGTGCCACTGGACTATTCCATCCCATAATACCGCCTTGCGCACGACGGCAATGCTGGCAAAAACATAATATTGTTTTTTCAATTTCGGCATGGTAACGGTAATACACCGCACCACATAAACATTGTCCCTCAATCATTCTTAAACTCCCTTTCTTTATTGTTATGCCACCGTATGTACGCCCGACTTATATTTTTAACTGTCGTTCTCTTTGCATTTCAGTCACACGGTTTTTTATATTTGCCGACATCGCCTGATTGTCTTTGGCTAAACGCTGCGCGTGCAGTAATGATTTAATTGCCTCTTCTTCCCAACCTGACCAATACTGTACTTCTGCACGATACCGTAACACATTTACCGTGCGTAATGCAGAGCTTCGGTCTACATTTGCCGCTTGCTGCATTAAATTCCATGCCGATAAATCACGTGGATTTTTTTGCAAGAAATCCTTCAAAATACTTTCTGCTTGCGTAGTTTGATTTTGACGAATCAAAACCTCGGCCCATTTATAATTCAGCGCACGATTTTCAGGCATAATTCGCGCAGGTGAACCAATTGTTTTGAGCGCTAAATCAATTTTATTTTGCCCTAAATAAATGTCAGTTTGAATAAGTGTCAATAAATTATGTAAACGATTGTGACTTTTGGCCTGATCTATACTTTGTTGCGCCAAAACAAAATCGCCTTGCTGGCTATAAAAATAAGCCAAAGCCAAATTCGCCGCAAAATGGTTACGGGTTGCAAATGCTTTAAGCTGCTGTTCTGTCGCCTGCTGCGAAACCACCAAACTATATAACTTTAAAATCTCAAAGTCTTCATCACGCAGCGAGGTTGGCACTGGTGGCAATTGATTGGCACGTAAACGCGCCTCACTCATCCGCTCTGTGGTTAAGGGATGGGTAAACCAAAAGTCAGGTAAGAAGCTCACTCGACTCGTAGTACGGTGCATCACCTCAAAAAAATCTGCCATACTTTGTGGATTGTAGCCCGCGCTATACATATATTGCATGCCAATGCGGTCTGCTTCACGCTCCTGATTACGGCTATAAGTCAATTGCTGATCCATTAAAGCGGCTTGAGAACCCATCATCACCGCTGCGCCTGCATCACCATCGGCATGTGAGGCAACCAATGCCCCAACCACAACCCCAGCCAGTGCCAACAAACCCTGTCCTTTAAATGCCTCTTGGGATCGGCTGTAATGACGTTGCGACACATGAGCAATTTCATGCGCCATCACGCCCGCAACTTCATCCATATTACGGGCAGAATTAATAAGACCTGTGTTTAACGCAAATAAACCACCCGGCACAGCAAAAGCATTAATTTGTGGATCATTGATAATGAGTAGCCCAATGGGTTGCCCCAATTGAGTTTGGCTGAGTAGATGCGAAAACGTATTGATTAATTGATCTTCCAGCCACGGGTTTTGCGTGACAGGCATTTTACGCTGCACTTCCCGATAGACTTTTTCACCAATACTGCGTTCTTTTTGCTGATCAATTAATCCCACACCACTGCCTATTTCAGGCACATTAAATTGTGGTGTGGTGGTTAGATTGGCACTTTGGGTTGTCGCAATACTGGCAAAACTCAAACCGCAGATCAGTAATAGATGTTTCAATGGATGATCTCAAATACATATTTTGCATAATGATTCACTATAACATTGAAAAATGAACGCATTTGCAATGATGTGTTATCAATTTTTACCAAATCATCTTTAACTTTAAGACGTATAACAAGCAGGATTAACAACATATTGCGGGCGACGTCCTTCCAGCGCATCAACTAAATTTTTATAGGCTAAGTTTGCCATTTGTCGACGAGTTGCTGCAGTTGCTGAACCAATGTGCGGCAAAGTCACGACATTATCTAACTCAAATAATGGTGATTCTTGCAGTGGTTCTTTGTCATAGACATCCAAAGCTGCGGCAAAAATTTTGCCTGCTTGTAAGGTCTGAATAAGTGCCTGCTCATCAATGACCGAACCACGCGAAATATTGACCAAAATTGCATGAGACGGCATTAAATCAAGTTCACGCTGACCAATTAAGGCTTTAGAGTCTGCATTTAAATCGACTGCCAGTACCACAAAATCAGACTGTTGCAGCAATTCATCCAGACTTAAATATTCTGCATTAAATGCCTTCGCCACTTCCATTTTTTCACGACGATTGTGGTACACCACATTCATATTAAAACCATGAAATGCACGCCGTGCGATAGCCGCACCAATATGCCCCAAACCTACAATACCAATGGTTTTACCATAAATATCCTGTCCAAACTGCGCTGCACCCACGGTACGTTTCCATTGCCCTTGTTTAGTCCACCGATCTAAATATGGCACTTGTCGTGCTGCACTCATCAATAAAGTAAAGGCTAAATCTGCTGTGGTTTCAGTCAAGACATGCGGTGTATGGCAAAGACTAATCTTTTGTTGGGTTAAATAATCTACATCATAGTTGTCGTAACCGACACTTACACTCGAAATCACTTTGAGTTTAGTCGCAGTATGTAAGTTACTTTGATTAAGCAAGCGCCCTGCACCAATCATGCCATCCGCATCTTGCACATGCTCAAGCAACTGTTGATTCACGTCACCCAACTTCGGGCTGACCTGCACCACCTGATAATCTTGCTCTAGCTTACTTAAAATTTCTGCATCAATTTGACTAAACACTACCACTTTTTTACGCATGATTATCCCTGTTTCGTGTCTACAATTGCTTGTATATGTAGAGTTTTAAATATCTGAATTGACTTAGGCTTTAGGCTGTAACGATGTGATTTGTATCGCATCCCACAGACTTTTTTTCAACAGCGGTTGATCTAACATCTCTTGCAAGCTGGCTAAATGCAAACATTGTTCAGATTTAAAATGTGGTAATTGACCTAAAATCAGCATGTTTTTATCTGTGCTCAAGACATCAACAAAACCTTGCACATAATTTTCTACCCCGATGCCGTCTTGTAATACTTCTAAAGCAAAAGGCCATTGCAATACGTGATATTCGGCCTGTAGCGCATGTTGAATATTACGCCACAATTGTTGCTGTTCCTGACTCAAGGTAGTGCTTTCTACCAAAATGACACAATGTGGCAACTGCAAAGCTTCAATACTAAATGCTTCAATTTGCAGCATGACACGCGCTTCAGGAACAACTTCTGGCGCGGCCGCTTCAACTGTCGTATGTTGCGGAGATGGTTCTTGCTTAGGCTTTTCGTGAATAATCGGCTGTTGTTGTTTTAATTGTTGAGGTACTGTAGCAGGAACAATAATTTCGCTGTGTATTTCAGGTGCAGCTTGGTCGCGCCAAACCGATGATTGTGGCAAAGTTTGAGACACAGCCATTCTGGAAACCCAAATATCGATTCCCAAACTGGCTAAAATGTCACGCTGATGCCCCATCATGTTTATCATCACCCATCTAATTTTTCGCTGCACGTATTTATCACAGAACAACATGCAAGATAGCACCTATTCTACCTAGAAAGGCTGCACAATGCTGTGCTTTCTTTAACCCAATCTGATCTATTTAGATGATCCAGAAAACTTGCTTTAAACACACCTAGTCAATCAGTGTCACACAATCATCAAACTGTTTTGTTTTTGCATTTGCTCGACAATTTCTTCGGTTTTAAAACCTAAACGCCAATAGAGCAACTCCAAAACATCCAATTCATCTTGGGTGATAATACGGTCATTCCACAAACAAATTTCAGCAATGCCTAACACCATCAGTCGATCACGCAACAGCAAACCTGCCATATCATTTAAAATTTCTGATAAATCAATCGGTTCATCTGAAATTTCTTCATAATCAATCAATTCATCTGCAGTTAAAACACGTTCTAAAATACGTTCACGTACATCTAACTGATTAACACTATTAATTTGCTGCACATGCAATAAAGCATCGATTAAACGTACAATTTGCGGTTTAACTTCGTGTAACGCTGCAGGTGTATGTAAAGGCAGTAAGTTTAATTCAAACTTGATTCGTTCAAGCAGCAAAGCATCTAACAAACCAATTTCACCATCTTCCTGAATGATTTTTGCCAATTTGGTTAAAAACTGCCGTGCGATACTCAGCGGCATACCACCAATATTTTTACATGCTTCATGGAAAATCGAGATATGTACTCGCCCATCCAAATTTAATAAAGCATCTACAATTGCACGGCTGACTTCTGCTTCAGCAGGAATAAATTCACGATATTGGCGAATCATTAAAATAGCAACAATCACCTCACGCGAACCCGTTGCCGTTTGTAAGGCACGCTGAATCAACTCTGGGCGCGGCATGTTATTACGAATTTCAGGCTTGAGGGGCTTAATTGCATCATTAATTGCAAAGCTAATTGGCGATAAGCGCAGCAAAGGCAAAGGTTGTGGTGAACTCCACGGCGCATAATATTCAGCATTCATTTCTTCTAACGAGCGAAATAGGCTAAACAAAGGCTGATTGCGTAAACGCTTCAAATTTTCTAGCTGTAAGTCTTGTACCAAGGTTGGATCAAGCTCAAAAATACGGGCTTCAATACTTGGATGAATGTTCATCCAGCTTTGCGGACTGAGCGAGTTAGCAAAGCACATGTGGGAAATAGATTCTGAATATTCACTATGAATTTGCGACCCTGCATGATGCACATAAATTCGCAGCAAAGTTTGAATATTGGCATTATTTTGAATCAAACGTTTGGTTTTTAAATCATTTTTAAAGGTACGTCCGCTTAGACTAATATATTTAATTAAGCGGGTAATCAACACGCCCAAGCTACCAAACAACCAGATACCACCACCTACAGCAACAAAAAAAGTCGCTAACTTATGTGGCGGTGCATCACGATGTTGTCCAAAGCCAAGTTTGGCGATGCTACTGCCCCACTTACTAAACGTGGTTAGGCTACTGTAGAGGATTTTAAGCTTAGTATTATCAATGGTTTCACCACTTAAAATATGGTTAAACTCATGGCTGAGTAGTCCATAAAGCTCTTGCTCATCCAAATTTTGCAAAGCGCCCCAAGTCAAAATAATCACAATGTCTTTATGACTAAAGCCTGCAGTGAGGGCATTCACTCCAATTTCATCGGGCAATACATATACAGTAGGTACTGGAATTTGAAAGGTATCTGCCAATTGTTCGGTCAGTTTAAGTGCGGCACTTTCTTCTGGGGTACTTTCAAACTGGGTTAAACGACGCGCACCCAATTGTTTTGCCAAAGAATGACCGCCTGAGCGAAAAACGTAAAATTCCAAAATAACGGATACAGTCATAATCAACACCAAGACCGTAATCCAGTATGGACTTAGACTGTGCCAATAGATGGATTGGCTTGAATCGACATAATAAACCAACAGACCCAAAACTGTGTTTAAGATAAACAGAGTCAAAGCGACTGCAACCAAACATAAAATTGCAGACCAAATCATATTTTTGTTTTTAATCAAGTAACTACTCACAGACCTCAATGTAAACATCCTGAATTACATTGTATTTGAGCCACCATCATAAATGAAAAAAGCGGGAATTTCCCGCTTTTCTCACTGAGCTGATCAGAAAAAGAATTAACTCTCTTTTACACCAGTTAAGTCTACTGACGCGGCATCAATATTGACATCAATATAACCATCTTTGCCTTTTTTAGCCAAGTCGTTACGCTTTTGCTCAAGATCATTCAGATAAGCTTCGTCAATTCCACCAGCCACATACACACCATCAAATACTGAACAATCAAATTCAGTTAAATGCGGCACTTTATGGGTACGAACCGCTTGTTTTAAATCTTCTAAATCTTGGAAAATTAAACGGTCTGCACCAATAATTTCACGAATTTCTTCGACATTACGGTTAGACGCGATTAATTCATCTTTGGCTGGCATATCAATACCATACACGTTTGGATATTTCACCATTGGCGCTGCAGAAGCAAAGAATACTTTTTTCGCACCTGCATCACGTGCCATTTGAATAATTTCGTTACAGGTCGTACCACGGACAATCGAGTCATCCACCAACAGTACATTTTTGCCTTTAAACTCAAGCTCTACAGGGTTGAGTTTTTGGCGTACTGATTTTTTACGCAATTGCTGACCTGGCATAATAAAGGTACGTCCGATATAACGGTTTTTCATAAAACCTTCACGGAATTTAACCCCTAAAGTATTTGCCAATTCTAAAGCTGAAGTACGCGATGTATCTGGAATTGGAATAACGACATCAATATCGTGCTGCTCGCCCCACTCTTGGGTAATTTTATGCGCCAGTTTTTCGCCCATTTTCAAACGCGCTTTGTACACTGAAATACCATCAATGGTCGCATCTGGACGAGCAAAATATACATATTCAAAAATACATGGGCGATATTCAGGTTTAGCTGCACATTGCTGGGTAAACAATTCACCTGCATCATTAATAAAAATTGCTTCGCCTGGCGCAATATCACGCTCAACTTTAAAGCCAAGTGCGGTAATTGCAACTGATTCTGATGCAATAATATATTCCATGCCCTGTTCAGTTTCACGCGAACCATAAATCAATGGACGAATACCATTCGGGTCGCGGAAGCCAACCAATCCTTGACCTGTAATCATTGCAACAACGCCATAAGCACCTTTGCAGCGCTCATGCACACGGCTGATCACATGAAAAATATCTTCTGAAGTTGGGTTTAATTTGCCACGTTTTTGCAATTCATGTGCAAATACGTTCAATAACACTTCTGAATCAGAATCGGTGTTCATGTGACGTAAATCTGTTTTAAACAGATCTTCGTGAATTTCTTCGGCATTTGTCAAATTGCCATTGTGTGCCAAAGTAATCCCGTACGGCGAGTTCACATAAAATGGCTGCGCTTCGGCACTGCTAGATGAACCTGCAGTTGGATAACGCACGTGCCCAATACCATAATTACCTTGCAACGCACGCATGTGACGCGTATGGAATACATCACGCACCATACCGTTATCTTTACGCAAGAACAAACGTCCATTGTGGCAAGTTACGATCCCAGCTGCATCCTGTCCACGATGTTGTAACATCGTTAATGCATCAAACAACATTTGGTTAACAGGTGATTTACCAGCTATACCAACAACTCCACACATAGCAACCTCGCAGACCAGCTAGGGATTAATAAAAAGGATTATTCGTTGAGCCATCTGCGCCAGAGCGATTTTCTTTTGCGTCAGATGCGATGTCGGAAGATGACGCGGCATCTTTCGACTTGATGTGCTGTAAAGCCTCATTGGCAGCGTCTTTGGAGAGTTCTGTTGCCCACGGTGCATACGGCAATAAAGTTTGCACAAATTTAGACTGTTTCCAATAAGGCGAGCTTTCGACCCAAGGACCAATGCCTTGAATGGTAATAAGAACAATGAGTAAGCCTTTCAAGGTACCAAATGCACCGCCTGCCAAACGATTTAATGGGCCAAGTTTCAAGCTCTTTAAAACACCATTTAAAACAGCGGTTACAATCCAGGTCAGTACCACAATCACCAAGACAATAAATGCAAAGGCTGCAATTTTTTGTACCACAGGATCGCTACTGAGTGCTGTCATCGAAGGTGCTAGGACAACTGCATATTTTGCCGCAACAATTAGGGCAAAAATCCATCCTACCAAGTTCGCAAAGGCTTTAATAAATCCTTGTCGCAAACCGTTCAACCCTCCAATAAGCAAGAGAATCAGAATAACGATATCAATGGTATTCATAAGTTATAAGGCGTTCACACAATCTTGAACCAGCTCAGGACCTGCATAGATTAAACCACTATACACCTGAACCAAGCTTGCACCTGCATTTTTTTTGGCAACCGCTTGTTCGCCCGATAAAATGCCACCTACACCAATTAAAGGAATTTCACCTTTCAGTGCTGCTGAAAATGCTGCCAAACATGCAGTACTTTTTTCAAACACAGGCGCACCCGATAAACCACCTGCTTCATCGCCATGCGGCAAGTTTTCTACGCCTTCACGCGACAAAGTGGTATTGGTCACAATCAGGCCATCAATTTTGAATTGCAATAATTGCTTGGCAATAAACTGAATATCTTCAGGGTCTAAATCTGGAGCAACTTTTAAGACCAACGGCACATAATGTTGATGTTCTTCTGCCAACTCCAACTGACGCTGTTTGAGGGTTTGCAATAATTCAGTCAGCGCATCACCACTTTGCAAACTGCGCAAATTTTTGGTATTGGGTGATGAAATATTTACAGTAATATAAGAGGCATAGTTATAGACTTTTTCTAGACAAATCAGATAATCATCTACCGCATTTTCAACAGGCGTATCGGCATTTTTACCAATATTAATCCCTAAAATACCTTTAAATTTTGCCGCTTTGACGTTTTCAATCAGCTGATCGACCCCATCATTATTAAAACCCATACGGTTAATAATGGCTTTGGCCTGTGGAATACGGAATAAACGTGGATGCGGATTGCCCGCTTGAGGACGTGGCGTAATGGTGCCAATTTCAATAAACCCAAAGCCCAAACCAGCCAAGGCATCAATATATGCACCATTTTTGTCTAGACCTGCTGCCAAACCTACTGGATTAGGGAATTCAATTCCCATACAAGTCACAGGTTTCGCTACAGTCTTTTGACGCATCAAGCCCATTTTATGGCTCGATTTCAATAGTGATAGTGTCAGCTCATGTGCACGCTCTGGTGCTAAAGAAAATAACAACGGGCGGGCTAGAGAATACAACATATCTGCAAAAGTCTACTGCTTTCTAAGTCGCCATATTATAGGCTTAGCCCAGTCAAAACGCTATGCTTGACATGGGTTTATTTTCCGAGTTTCGGACTTTATTTTTAACCTTTACTGGACTGTCGCTGTTAATTTAATCTGCCCTGCTTCAGAAATTAATTCCATTTTTTCGATACTTAAACCCATTTGCGCCAATTGGGTTAAAAAATTTGCCAACACGGCATAATTGACATGACTCGCTACAAGTTGCATCTTGTCACCACTTTGCTGCGAAGCAACCGATAAGCCTTGTTGCTGAGCCACACGCTGAATTTTATCGGCTGCACTGAGTTGAGCATCATTAGCAGGTTTCATGGTGACTGCATGACTTTGCATCACCACCACCAAATCTTTAAGATCATTCACCCGTTTTTGCTGTTTTTCGGCTGCGGCATGCATATACCACAATGCAGAACCCACCGCAGCAACGATCACAAAGATTGTGGTAAACACCACCAAAACACGCTCACGTGTATTTAAACGATCTAAATAATCTTGCACCAGTTCAATACGTTGATCGAACCAAGTCGACATTTTTTCCATGGCTTTCATTATTGTATTTTCACCAATCCTACTGCACCTGACGCGCTCGGCTGAATATTACCCAGCTCGACCTTAAAACCCTGCTGATTCAATTGCTGAGTGAGCGCTTGCAAGGTCGCTGCCGAATTAGCATTCAATTCCATGTTCAACATATTGGCATCAAAACTCACACGATTAGCCACAATTTGATTTTGCATCAACACAGGGCCAACACGACTGAGCAATTGCAGCGCTTGAGTATCTGCATTTTTACTCATGCGTACCTGACTTTCAAACTGGCTTTGAATATTTTGCTCGGTAATACGGCTGTTTGCGCCAAACCAATATTGATATTGTTCTATGGCTTGAACCGCTGTTTGATCTGCTACTTTTTTAAGCTTGCTCCAGCGCAGTGCATCATAGCTAAATTGCACAATTAAAATCCCGAGCAACACTGCTGCACAGGCTTTCCAATAACCTGAAATACCCGTATCTTGCTTGGCTTTTGGCAGCATGTTGAATGGATGCTGTTTGGCTTTCGCCAATGCAGGTACTACATAATGAAAGCTTTCTAACTGCTCTTGTGTTGCAAATGCTTCAATACTTTGTATTTGCTCTGCACTAAAGTTGGTGATTTTATAGTTTCGTTCTGCAGTTTGATAATCTAGATAAAGCGCCAGATCATCAACTGAATAACCTAAAAATTCACTTTCACGTACCAACAAGCGTCCGCAAATATTTCCAATCACCGTTTGCCCTACATCAGGTTGCGGCAAGATTAAAAAGTCAGGTAACAATGCACTGATTTTAACTGGCAACAAACTTAATACATGCAAATAGGTTTCAATACTATGCTTAGCAACTCCCAACACGGTTATTTGCTCAGGTGGCTGAAAATGATGAGCCACCTGCATCGCATCAATTGGCAATACGGTATATTCTTCTAATAAATACTTCACACCATCGGTACCCAATTGTTTATATTGAGCTTTAGGCAAAGTTTGTTGCATGATTTGCACATCACGGCTTGGGAAAAACACCACAGCATCTTTTCCTTGAAAAGATTGCAATGCCTGAATCAAGGCATCAAGATTATCTGCCTGTGTCCAGTGTTCCCCATTTGACCATTGCCAAACCCCATTGGCTTCTGGCATCCATAAATACAGCATTATTATCGTTCTACCGTTGAATTGTATTTAACTTTATACATTTATTTTATGCGTTTGGAATAAAACTTTTGATTTGGGTTGAAAGTCCCGCAGCAATTACTGCCTGCTCATAAATACGTGCTTCTGCCAAATGATAGGGATGGAAAGATTCTGAAGTCAAAATTTCTGCCATGTGTGCCACCACATTCATGTGACACACCACCGCAATTGACTCATACGGCAATTGTGACAACCATTCCACCGCAACTTTTGCATCATCTTCAGGTTTAATGGTATTGCAGACCACCACAGGCACATCTTTAAAATATTGCTGCAAATGTGCCAAGGTTTCTTGTGCACGCAATAAAGGACTAACCACAAACACATCGGGCTGAATGATATTTTTTAAATAATCTGCCGTTTCTTGTGCTTGTATATGACCACGCTCAGTCAAAGGACGCTGATGATCATTGCCCATAATCGCAGGAGCGGCTTCACCATGACGAACAAGAGTCAGTTGCATAGAATTTCCTTATAGGATGATACACATTAAGTTGTGTCAATTTAACTCAAATTATGCGCTCAGTATAACCTGAGAATATGACAATTCAGTTCACCAAACTGTCATATTCCACGCAAGTTTTTACCTACTGTGGCGCAGTTTTATGGATGTAAAACTAAACTTGATGATGCGGCAAGACAAATTCCACATCACTGCGATGTCCATTTTTCATTAAAGACAGTGCAATATTCATAGGCGGCGCACCTTCAAAAATCACTTCATAAAGCGCACAAGTGATTGGCATATACACATCTAATTCATTCGAGCGCGCCCGCACTTGCACGATGGTATTAATCCCTTCGGCTGTTTGCCCCAATTCTTCTGTGGCTTGTTCCAAAGTTTTGCCTTTGCCCAATGCATAACCCACTTGATAGTTACGACTCAATGGACTGCTACACGTTGCAAATAAGTCACCAACACCAGACAACCCTAAGAAGGTCAATGGATTTGCACCAAGCTTAACCGCAAAACGACTCATTTCTGCCAAAGCGCGGGTTAAAATCATACTCTTAGTATTTTCACCCACGTTATAAGCGGCTGCCATGCCCATTGCCACAGCATAAATATTTTTTAGCGCACCGCCTAATTCCACACCATTCACATCATCGCTGGCAAAAACACGGAATAATGCACTGTGTAAAGCTTGCTGCACTGCATAACGCACCAATTCAGAATGACTGGCAATGACCGTACCTGCAGGCTGCCCCGCCACAATTTCTTTAGCAAGGTTTGGGCCAGACAATACGCCATACGGCACTTCAGGCAATTCTTCGCGGATAATATCGCTCATAAAACTAAAGGTTTTGGCTTCAATACCCTTGGTTAAAGACACCACTGCTTGCGCACTAATAAAAGGTTTAATTTGACGCAACACATCACGGAAAGAATGACTTGGAATAGCCACTAAAATAATGTCACGGTCACGAACTGCAGTTTCCAAATCTGAAACGGCTCTTAAACCCTGCTCCAACTGAAAATCTGGCAAATAACGTCGATTAATATGCGTTTCATTAATTTCTTTGGCAGTCGCTTCATCACGAATCCAAATCATCGTGTCGCAGCCATTACGCACTGCTGTATTGGCCATTGCTGTACCAAAACTGCCACCACCTAGCACTGTAATGCGTAACGCAGTTTTTCGATCTATTGCAACAGGTTCAACCAAATCGGCAAAATTTAACTCTGACATTATTGTTATATCCTAAAAATAAAGACTTATGCGTTCCAATAACGAACATAAGCTTGCGTATCCAACTCAGCGCGTGCAGGAATGGCTTTAGCCGCTGTTCCCACATAAATAATGCCTGAAATTAAATCATCTGCATTTAAGTTTAAAGCTTGTTTCAGCAAGTTCGACTCAACGACTGCCCCACTACGCCACATACTGGCAAAGCCCTGCGCCTGCAAAGACAGTAAAAAGTTCTGTACCGCAGCGCCTGTACTTAAAGTCTGCTCAAAACGTGGCACTTTTGGATGATCCTGAAATTGTGTTAACGCCAACACTAAAAGTGGCGCACGAAATGGATGCTGTTTCACTCGCTCCAACTGAACCGCATCGGTTTCGCCCATGTCTGCCAAGGCTTGAGAAAGTAACTCACCAAATGCTGCACGTTGCTCGGCAGTAATCACCACAAAGCGCGTAGGTTTTAAACGATGATGATCTGGTGCGGTTAAAGCTGCCTGAAAAGCCATTTCTAGCTGCTCAGTATTTGGTGCAGGTTCAACTAACTGCCCCGTAGACTGACGTTGATGAATATTTTGATGAACGATTTCTACCGCTGTATCCGTCATTGACTTATATAACTATTTCAAAAAGCTCGGTTAAGATTAGCATAAACTCAAAAAATTGCGCTATTTCCGTATGCTTATTTGCAAGATTCTGATTAGGGTCTATATGTCTGCACTTTTAAGATGAACCTGCTCAGCACATCTAAACAATGATGCTTTGACGCATTCATCTATAGTTTAAGAGCATGAAAATACATTATGGATTGGGTTTGATGTGTATAAATGAATGACGAATTATCAACACAGCCTATACAGTGTCTACATCTAAAACCATCCAGATTATGTTCAACTAGATCAAATTGTTATTTTCAATCTCTACACATTTGAATTGAAATATCATCAACAAACAATACGCGCTACAGCGTTTTAGCCCCGAGGTAGATATGAAAAAAATAGTCGCCTTTTCTAGCCTTGCCGTTTTTGCACTTTTAACCGCATGTGCCACCACGCCAAATAATTCTCTTGCCATTCAAAAAGAAAACAACCTATATGAAGTCACAGGTTTAGGTAAAAGTAATATTATTGCCAAAAATAATGCAATTACAGCTGCCAATAAAACCTGTGGTACTCGTGCCGCTCCAGTCTTGGTTGATGAAAAAACATCTTATAACGGCGCACTCAAAGGTGTAGTCGATGAGCAAACGGGACAAATGATTCAGGCGGCAGCAACTGTTTTAGGTACAATTGCGGGACGTAATACTGATATTGCCCGTGATGATGATTATCAAACTGTGCTGACCTTTAGATGTCAGGCAAAGTAAATTATTACAGCACGACATAAGAAGCAAATACAAAAAAGTCGCTCCACTGAGAGCGACTTTTAAACTAAGAACAGCAGGATTTAAACTAAAAAATAGCTTAAATGAGTAATTAGCAATAACCATCTAAACGTGTTAATGGCAATTTTTGACCAATGGCTTTTTCAATTTCTGGTAAATAGAACGCATCATCTTCCGACAAGAAGCTAATACTCACACCACGTGTACCTGCACGACCTGTACGACCAATACGGTGCACATAATCATCTGACTGTTCAGGCAAAGTGAAATTCACCACATGCGAAACACCATCGACATGAATACCACGCCCTGCAACGTCTGTTGCAATCATGATGTTATGTTTGCCATTTTTAAACTGATCCAGCATTTTTAAGCGTTTGTCTTGGGCAATTTCACCTGACAACATCACCACTTTATAGCCATCACGCTTTAAATGATCATAAAGCTTACGCACCTGATCACGCCGATTGGCAAAAATCATGACTTTTTCAATCGGCTCATCACGTAAAATTTCTTCAAGCAATTTGTATTTATCGGTTTTGGCAACCATATATACCCGTTGCTCAACATCGGCATTGGTTTTCTTTTCAGGTTCAATTTCGACTGTAACAGGTTCAAATAACCACTGTTGAGCCAAGTTCAACACATCATAACTAAAAGTTGCCGAGAACATTAACGTCTGACGCTGTTCCTTACGCGGTGAATAACGCACAATACGTTTTACCGATGGAATAAAGCCCATATCCAGCAAGCGGTCTGCTTCATCAATCACTAAAAACTCAATCTGATCTAGCCAAACTTCTTTTTGTTCTACAAAATCAATCAAGCGCCCTGGTGTCGCAACAATAATATCGACAAAGTTTTTATTGAGTTGTGACTTTTGCTTATCAAAGTCTACACCACCCAACAAAGTCACCACATTTAAGTCGGTAAATTTGGTTAAGTCTTTTGCATCACTTTCGATTTGCAAAGCCAATTCACGCGTAGGCGCTAAAACCAATGCACGTGGTTCACCACGATAACGCTGCCCTTGAATTGGGTTATTCAATAAATCGTTGATCACACTAATTAAAAAGGCAGCAGTTTTTCCTGTACCTGTTTGCGCACGACCAATGGCATCATGTCCAGCCAAAGTAAACTTTAAAACCTTTTGCTGAATTGGCGTCATTTCCTTGAAACCCAAAGCATCAATAGCCTGTTTCAATTGCGGATGTAAATTTAAGGTTTCAAAACCAGATGACATAAATATGTGCTCGAACTTATACAGACAAAAAACTGACCTATTATAAACAGAAATACAAATAAAAAACGCCCCAATCAGGATTGGAGCGTTTTTTTTAGAATAATCGAGTGATTAGTCTAATGGCTGTACTTCTTCAGCTTGGAAGCCTTTTTGGCCTTTTACTACGCTGAATTCAACACGTTGGCCGTCACGAAGTGAACGGTGGCCGTCACCTTGGATCGCACGGAAGTGAACGAATACATCGTCGCCGCCATTGCGTTGGATAAAGCCAAAGCCTTTAGTGTCGTTGAACCATTTAACTACGCCTTGTTCACGAGCTGTCATAAGTTAATCCTCATTGATTAAAAAGAAGGACCACCCGGTGTTGCAAACAGCAGAGCAAACAAAGTTTAAAAATATTTTTATTTCTAAGCTTGTAATCATTCTGTATAACTATTAACAAAATCCCGGTTACATCCATTTGTAATAGGGCGACAAACAACGATTGTCTATCTAAAATCCTAAATACGCATCGAGCTTAACACGGCTTTATGACAATTAATAGATTTTTTTTGATTTATCTTGTTCAGTTTGAAACGAGTTGAACAAATAGAAAATTTTTATTTCTGTTAAGTGACTTAGCACAATTTTGATCTATAAATTTTATTGCAAATATCTCGCAAAATAAGCCAATTCTCTTGCCCTTATGCGCAGTAAGCCGCGCAATGAATAGCCCCGATGCTTCAGATGAAATTTATTTGGGATTTGTGAGCGAATTTGCTAGTATGATCATTCTGTTTTTTAAGGCGAATTTTTACTTCAATGCTGTGTGATGCTGAACAACCTATCATAGTGATTGATGCCATGGGACAACCTTGTCCTATGCCTTTATTGATGCTGAAACGTGCCCTTAAACATTCAGATTCTGCACGGTTTTTATTGAAGTCATCTGATCCGCACAGCCAGCAAGATGTGGCGCGTTATTGTCAGTTACATCAATATAGCTGTGAAGCAAGTCAGATTTCGGCAACAGAGTTTCATTATGTGATTGATGTTGCCAAGCCAAAAGCATCGTAATAAGCGTATCTGTTTGATTGTTCATTTGTTTTAATGACTTAATATTCGCCGCTTATTGCTATAAAGATTTACATATCTACACCAATTTTACTTATTTAAGTAGAATATTGGCATTAAGATAAAGACATCGGTTATTTTACCTACCTAATCCTATAAGGAGATCTCATGAGTGACAGCAGCAATCAGTTGATGCCCCTGTCATTATCTGCACCAGGGGTAAACCTCGGGGCTTATATTAGTACTGTTAACCAAATTCCTATTTTAACGGCTGAACAAGAAAAAGAGTTAGCCGAGCGTTATTATTACGATCAAGATTTAGACGCGGCCAAAATGTTGGTCATGTCGCATTTACGTTTTGTGGTGCATATTGCACGAAGTTATGCGGGCTATGGTTTACCGCAGGGCGATTTAATTCAGGAAGGCAACTTGGGCTTAATGAAAGCCGTGAAACGCTTTGACCCGAATATGGGCGTGCGTTTGGTGTCATTTGCCGTGCACTGGATTAAAGCTGAAATTCACGAATATGTGATTCGTAACTGGCGTATTGTTAAAATTGCCACCACCAAGGCGCAGCGTAAATTGTTCTTTAATTTGCGTAGCCTCAAAAAATCTAGCAAAAAACTGACGCTCGAAGAAGCACAATCTATTGCCAATGACTTAAATGTGACTGCAGAACAAGTCTTGGAAATGGAAGGTCGTTTAACCGCTTATGATGCGGCTTTTGAAGCACAAGGCGATGATGACGATGAAGGTTCAACTTATGTTGCACCTGCATTGTATTTGGAAGATAACCGTTACGACCCTGCACGTTTAGTCGAAAACGAAGACTACGAAGAACAAAGCACTTCTGCCCTACATGAAGCTATGGAGCAGTTGGATGATCGTTCACGTAATATTTTGCAGCGTCGCTGGTTAGATGATGATAAATCGACCCTGCATGAATTGGCAGCAGAATATAATGTTTCGGCAGAACGTATTCGTCAGCTCGAAAAAAATGCCATGGAAAAAATTAAAGTGGCGATGTCATCAAACTAAACTGACATTCTCCAAATTGATGCAGACACATCGAAAAATAAAATTGGGCAAACTGCCCTTTTTTATTGTCTTTAATTGGTACAGCTACATACAGGCAGGCAAATCTCAGATTTTCCCGCCCCTAAAAATGTGCTAAGGTTAAGCGCAAAATTAAATAGGTCAATTTGCGTATGTGGATTGCAATTTCTGCCCTGAATTTAGCTATAGCAGTCATGCTCGGTGCATTTGGTGCACATGGCTTAAAGGCCCGTGCAACTGAAGCGCAATTGCTTTGGTGGCAAACTGCAACAGATTATTTTTTCTATCATGCCCTTGGACTTTTAGCATTGGGCATATTGGCCAAAGTAATTCCACAACTTCCTATTAAAGCCAGTTTTATTCTGATTCAACTGGGTATTTTATTTTTCTGCGGTTCACTGTATATCATGGCATTGGATTTAGCCCGTGGCTTGGGCATGATTACCCCAATTGGTGGAGCACTCATGATTGCAGGCTGGCTAAGCTTAGCGTGGCAAGCCATGAAATATGCCAAATAAAGCTCAATTATATTTTGTAATTTTGAAGATGGATTCTCGGTCATGCAAATTTATCTGAATGGCGAAGCACAACAGACCACTCACACGACCCTGTTACAACTGATTCAGGCATTAGATTTAGAAGGCAAACGTTTTGCTGTGGAGCAAAACGAAAAAATTATTGCCAAAAGCAAACTTGCCGAAACCCCTATTTGCGATCAAGACCGCATTGAAATTATTCATGCCGTTGGTGGCGGCTAAACTCGGAGCACCCATGCAAGATACCTTTAAAATCGGTTCACGTACCTTTAATTCACGTTTATTGGTGGGTACGGGCAAATACAAAGATTTAACCGAAACAGATTTGGCGATTCAAGCCAGTGGCGCAGAAATTGTTACGGTTGCCATTCGTCGTGTAAACATTGGGCAACATCCAGATCAGCCAAACTTACTTTCCGTAATTCCACCAGAAAAATACACCATTTTGCCAAATACAGCAGGCTGTTTTGATGCCAACAGTGCCGTGCGCACCTGCATGTTGGCGCGTGAATTGCTAGATGGTCACAACCTCGTCAAACTAGAAGTTTTGGGCGATGAAAAAACCCTCTACCCAAATATCACCGAAACTTTAAAAGCTGCGCGCACGCTAATTGACGATGGTTTTGAGATCATGGTCTACACTTCCGATGACCCGATTGTGGCGCAAGAATTGGAAAGTATGGGCTGCGTGGCAATTATGCCATTAGGTAGTTTAATTGGTTCAGGCTTAGGTATTCTTAACCCGCATACCATTTCGATTATTAAAGAAAATGCCAAAGTACCTGTATTGGTAGATGCAGGTGTGGGTACTGCCAGTGATGCTGCGATTGCAATGGAATTAGGTTGCGATGGTGTGCTGATGAATACTGCAATTGCAGCAGCACAAAACCCAGTGCTAATGGCATCTGCGATGCGTAAAGCAGTAGAAGCAGGACGTGAAGCTTATTTGGCAGGACGTATGCCACGTAAGCGTATGGCGAATGCCAGCTCACCTGAAACGGGTTATTTCTTTAAATAATCATTAGGGTCTTTTCCAAGTCCGACAACTCAAATAAAAAGACGTTAAGTGTTAACTCAACGTCTTTTTTATTATCTGATTCTGGCAAGTAAAAGCCGATTAAGGAATCAAGCCTTCATCACGCATAGCAATTTGTACCGACTGACGCGCAGCAACTTTATTACGGATTTCAACCACATGGCTATACGGAGTTAAATCATGCTCAATATAGTTTGACCAATTAGTGATAACAAACAAATACGCATCGGCTGGACCAAAGTTATCATCCACCAAATATTCATGGTCTGATGATGCAATCGCTTGATCAATATAAGTCAACAAGCGATCAATTTCTGCATAGGCTTTTTCTTTGGCTTCTGCATCTAAAGGCGCGCCAAAAAATACTGAGTAAGCGTCATGTAATTCAGAGTTTAAATAACCCAACCATTCCAATACTTTAGCACGACCTAAACCAGATGGCGGAATTAAATCCTGTTTAGGGTCTTGCTGCGCTAAAAATGGCAATAGCGCTACGTTTTCCGTCAAAATTAAACCTGGGTTAATTTCTAAAGCAGGTACATAACCTTTAGGGTTAATTTCATAATAATCGGCACCCTTTTCTGTTTTATGGGTTTTTAAATCTACACGCTCAATATCAAAATCGACATTCACTTCATTTAAAATAATATGTGCTGCCAAAGAGCATGCGCCAGGTGAATAATAAAGCTTCATATTTGATCCTTGTTATATAACTATCTCTGTTGTAAATCGCTTGTCACAAACTTGCAAGTGATTGAACCTATAAATTGCAAAAAAGCGTAAATGTCTTAAAAAGCCCTTACGCTTTGACTATCCTGCAAAAGACAGGCTTTTTCAAGTCTGTTTTGCCTGCTTTTTTATCTCTAGATGTTTTAACATACAGCCCTTTAAAGTTTCATGAAATTGAGATTGTGATTAGCCTGAAAAAAGAAGAATGGTTTTCCAATATCCGCACCGATGTTTTGGCAGGTTTAGTGGTGGGTTTGGCATTAATTCCTGAATCAATTGCCTTTTCGGCTATAGCAGGCGTCGATCCGCAAGTCGGCTTATATGCATCGTTCTGTATTGCGGTCACGATTTCTTTTTTTGGTGGGCGTACTGCCATGATTTCTGCCGCGACAGGCGCTATGGCATTACTGATGATTACCCTCGTCAAAGAACATGGTTTGCAATATTTATTGGCTGCAACAGTACTCACAGGGCTGATTCAGGTTGTGGCAGGTTATTTTAAAGTTGCCAAACTGATGCGTTTTGTTTCGCAATCGGTGGTTTATGGCTTTGTAAATGCTTTGGCGATTTTAATTTTTGTGGCGCAACTGCCTGAATTATCGAAAATGGATGGCTTAGGCTATTTATTTGTAGGATTAGGTTTAGCGGTAGTCTATCTGTTTCCATACATTCCTAAAATTGGTAAAAGCATTCCCTCGCCTTTGGTCTGCATTATTGTGCTGAGTGTGGTTGCTTTATTACTTGGTGCAGATATGCGTACCGTAAGCGATTTGGGACAATTTCCCGACACGCTGCCTATTTTTCTAGTGCCTGACATTCCACTGAATTTTGAAACTTTATTTATTATTTTTCCTTATGCCATGACCTTAGCCACAGTCGGTTTACTCGAAACCATGATGACCACTACGATTGTCAATGAAGCCACAGGCACAGAAGCAGATCGGCATCAGGAATGTCGTGGTCAGGGTTATGCCAATATTGTTAGTGGCTTTATGGGCGGTATGGCAGGCTGTGCCATGATTGGGCAATCTATTATCAACGTCAGTTCTGGGGCGCGTACACGGCTATCTACACTTACAGCAGGCGTATTTTTGCTGTGCTTGGTGGTTTTTCTCAAAGATTGGTTGGCATATATTCCTATAGCAGCCTTGGTTGCGATTATGATTATGGTGTCATTCACGACTTTTAACTGGGATTCCATCCGTAATTTTAAAAAGCATCCGAAACAAAGCAATATAGTCATGTTAGCTGTGGTGATTGTGGTGTTAGCTACCCATAACCTTGCTTTGGGTGTTTTTGTTGGCGTACTGCTTTCTGCTTTATTTTTGGTGAATAAACTGGAAAGTGAAGTTAAAGTCAGTTCGTTTTTATTGGGCGAACATACCCGCCAATATGTGATTTCAGGGCAAATTTTCTTTAGCAGTTCAGAAAAGTTTTATCAGTTTTTTGATTTTTCAGAAGATATTAGCAATGTCACCATCGACTTAACGCATGCGCATATTTGGGATATTACCTCTGTAAATATGCTGAATAGCGTGGTGAACAAATTTAAAGCCCAACAAATTAAAGTGCATATTATTGGATTGAATGAGGCCAGTCATACCTTAATTGATCAATACAGTACCCATTCGTAATTATTGTATTAAAATACCGTTGATGATGTTAAATGCTGAATCTTAATGATTCGGCATTTTTTATGCTCAAAAGATGCAGATGTATCGCAATCTTGCACGGCGCTGCGAAAAAGAGCGAAAAAATTTGACTTCAATGGCTCAGGACTTAAAATACCGCATTCGAATTTATTAGATTTGCCAAAATTATGTCGAACGATCAATTAGACCAGCACGTTGTCGAGCTGGACAACCTCAACGAGCATCGTGAAATTGTAACGTTCATGCGCCGTTCTTCACCATTGAATACGTCACAACGTAGCGCCTTGGAACAATACGGCGACTTAATTTTGGAATATCCTGTTGGCGATTTACGTCAACATTTTGAACACCCTGAACGCCCGCTTACAGTAGAAATTGGTTTTGGGATGGGGCGTTCTTTGGTACTTATGGCGCAGGCCAATCCTGAACGTAACTTTGTCGGGATTGAAGTCCATATTCCAGGGATTGCACAGTGCGTTTATGAAGCAGGTACAGCAGGTTTAAGCAACTTACGTGTCTTAGATGCCGATGCAATTCAAGTACTGCGTGAAATGCCAGACAATAGCATTGATACGGTGCAGTTATATTTCCCAGACCCATGGCAGAAAAAACGTCACTTCAAACGCCGTTTTGTTGCTCATGAACGCATGGAATTGGTAGAGCAAAAATTAGTGTTAGGTGGTACGTTCCATGCAGCAACCGACTGGGAACCGTATGCAGAATGGATGCTGGATGTATTGGACAACCGTCCACGTTTAGAAAACTTGGCGGGTAAAGGCAATAGCTACCCTCGTCCTGAATGGCGTCCACAAACTAAGTTTGAACGTCGCGGAATTGAAGCAGGTCATAAGATTAATGATTTTATCTTCAAGAAAATTAACTAATTTCTGCTAGAAAAGAATGCTTCCACTGGGAAGCATTTTTTATGTGAACTCGTTTTATCTCATCAAATGGCTAAGATTGATGCCGCTTTAAAATCTGTTGACTCATCATCGCATAAACTTTGGCAAGTTCATGTTGCTGCCCTACTGCCAATAAGTCCTGATGCATTTTTAAAATATTGTGATCGCCCCGCATGGCAGGCCCTGTTTGCATTTGACGCGGATCATTTTGGGTTGCTTTATGCGCAGTTTCCAAAATAAGAGGATACAGCAGACTGAAATCTACTTTCTGAGCATCGACCACTTGCTTGGCCATGTCATAACAATAATTACTAAAATTACAGGCAAATACCGCAGCCAAATGCAAACTCAAACGCTGTGCTGAAGTATAGGCATAAACCCTTTTGCTTAGGCTATTTGCCAAAGTCATTAAAAGCTGCTGATCTTCAGCAAATGCAGCTTCTATAAATAAAGGCGTTTCTGACCAATCAATTTCACGCTCTAAACTAAAGGTTTGCAAGGGATAAAATACCCCTGAACGTACATGATGCTGTTGCAATACATCTAATTTAGTACTGCCTGAGGTATGCACAATCAACACATGATTTAAATCACGATGAACTTCCTGAATCACCTGTGCAATGCCCTGATCACTCACTGCAATAATCACTAAATCTAGATCTGAATGAAGTTTTTCTACTTCAGCAATCGCTTCTGCGCCAACCTGCGCAGCCAAATGCTGCGCCTTGTCCAGACTACGGCTATAAATTTGCACAATTTGATGCTGTGCGTTTAAAACATGAGCCAAATGATGTGCAACGCGCCCTGCACCAATCAAACTAATTCGCATAATATTTTCAGATAAAATAAGATGAAATAATCTGCACACAGCATGCCAATAAAAAAAGGACGAAGCAATTCGTCCTGATGTTTTTTGTTTGATATTGAATAGATTTAGAATTGACGCAAAGTTAAAATCTGCTCACTACGTCCAAATGGCCCTTGAGTATCATGCAAAACTGCACTCGTTAAGCCAATACCATCTTCACCATATTGTTGTGTTACTTCCAAGCCTAGCCATTCGCCTTGCGGTAAACGGTGTAAATGCATTTGCAAATCTAAATTTGGAAAACCCCAACCCGCATTCGGGTCTAAACGTGGCACTACGCCATTGGCGGTATCCACCATCCCCAATAAACGCACAAAACTAGATGTGCTTTGATTTTCAACCATATCCAATTGGTTTCTTAACCAAACGATGCCCTTACCTGCACGACGATCTAAATGCGCACGGGTTTCAATGCTTTGAATATAGCCGCCCGGCCAACAACGCATGCCATCCCAATCGGGCAAATATTCAGGGTTTTCTATCGGTAAATCTTCCAATCCTGCAATTGCGCGTGTATCTGAGGTTTTCATTTTCCATGCACGCGCCACAATACAGGTTTTTCCTTCAGCACACATTTCCGCTTCAATCAGCTCAATGGTTTTACCCGGTCGAATCATACGGGTGGTGATACTAAATTCACCAAAGGCAATTAAGCCAAAAATATCTAAACCGACCCGACCAATTCGCATATCATCACGCGGCATAAATTGCTCAAGTTCTGCACACAAAATACCCGTTGCAGGTGCCATGTGTTGTTCATGCGGATTCCACGCGCCTTGTGCATGAATGTTGCAACGATAGTGCGCAGTACAGCCACCATCGGCATGTTGTTCACGTTTGAGTAAAGTGTAATATGCTGACATTTTTTCTCTTTCCCTGATCTAACTTTTCTTGTGCGGATACTTTTACTACAAAGATTACTGACTAAATAATGTTATTTATCAACTATTTCTCTGCAAAAAAACCATAATAATTCATAAGTTGACAATATGTTTTACACTGACGAAAACCCACTTGAGTAAGCAATGCTGCCTGCGCATCTGCCATAATTAAATGAAAATCATCGGCCAGTCGTGCAAGCATTTTTTCCGCTTGAGTCGTAGTTAAACCACAATCCAAAGCCAAATTCTGCATCCAGCGCAGTTCTATATTTTCAGTCTGCTGCATCAGATCATAGCTTAATAAAATCGCTGTAGGTTTTAATGTTTGGTAAATATCTTGAAAAAATAATGTTTTTTCTGCGACTGGCACAAAATGCGCCACCAAAATCGCCAATGCCGCATCAAACTGCAAATTTTCAACCTGCGCTTGTTGGGCAAATTGGTGGGTATCTGCCTGTATAAAACGTACTCGCTCATGCCCTGCCACAGACTGAATGTTTTTTTCTGCCTGCTGTAACATGCTTAAAGATGGGTCGATGGCCGTAAATTGCCACTGTGGATGTTGCTGCAGTAAATACTGCAACTCATAGCCTGTGCCACACCCCACCACTAAAACTTGTGCTGTTTCGGGCAAATGACTACTTAAAATTGCATTGATGTGTTGATGTACCAATTCATATCCGGGAATGAGTTTCCGAATATGACTGTCATAGCCTGCAACCACAGTTGCACTGTGAAAATCTTTTGCCATATCACATGATTCTTCTTTAATTTACTGACATTAAATATCTGAGTCTTTTTCAAGATCTGCTTAAGCCACAGCCATTGCATCTACCGACAATTCCGAAACGGTTGGCTTGGCACGTTCAGGCACTAAGCCTAATTTTTGGAACAATTGTTTGTCTTTGCCTTCGCCTGCGTTTGGTGTGGTCAAAAGCTTTTCACCTGAGAATAACGAGTTCGCACCTGCCATAAATGCCAACGCCTGATCTGAATCAGATAATGATTCACGCCCTGCAGAT
>NZ_VOZL01000016.1:0-61304 GCF_013419805.1 Acinetobacter sp. YH12058 | reverse complement strand
AATGGCAGTGTGTGGAGTGCGGTACGCTCCATGATCGGGATGTAAATTCCGCACTGAATATTCTTGCGCTCGGGCATGAGCGTCTAGCAGTAGGAATCTCCGTCCTTTAGGTCGGGGAGGATGTCAATGATTCATCACGACCTACCTATAAGCAAAACATGATAGATACTTAAAATTTTTTATCTTTGATATTTTTATTAAAATCTAATTTTCCAATCAAAATTACAAAATTATTCGTTTTTACAAATTAAATAAGAATAATTATCCTTTAGCTATCCACACAGAAAACGGTCAAAGCAGCAGAAGGAGTATTCACATGAGCCATATTCAAAAATTTGTCGCCAACAATCAACGCATGTTCAAAAAAACTTTAAGCTACTACATCATGCACATCACCGTGGCGATGGTGGTCGGTTATATAGTCACAGGCAATATTTGGATGGCCATTACCTTAAGTTTGGTCGAACCGACAGTACAAGCTGTTGCGTATTTCATTCACGAGCGGATTTGGGAAAAGAAAGCACAAACGCAAGATTCTAAAATTATCGCTTAATGGTTTTATAGATTCTGCTTGTGAATATTCCATTTCAGTTTGAGATCATCTTGGTTGCAGCCCACGATGATCTTTTTTTATCTCTGCTGTATCTCTACAAGATCATCCCGAATGCATAGTTTAAAAATAAGTAGAATTTGTTTTGATTAATTCTAATTTTTTCTAAATAATAAGCACAGTAATAAAAAATCTTTATGGATGGTGCAAATGAATCTTGCAGCCTTTGAAGCCTTTGTTAAAGTCATGGAAACAGGTTCTATTTCTTTGGCAGCAGATCAGTTATTTATTACCCAACCTGCGGTGACCAAACGTATTCACAGCCTAGAAGACTATTTTGGCGTGAAACTCTTTGAATCAGCAGGTCGTGGAGTGCAAGCCACGCATGCAGCACATTCATTATTACCCAAAGTCAAAAACTGGCTGAATGAACTGGGCGATATTCACCACACCCTCAGTCATGAGCAAGGACAGGTTCAAGGCAAACTGAAAATTGGTACCAGTCATCATATTGGTTTACACCATTTACCCAATCATTTGCGTGAATATGTGCAAGAATTTCCCAACGTCACGCTAGATGTGCATTTTGTCGATTCTGAACAGGCACATGAACAAGTTTTGGCGGGCGATTTAGAACTGGCTTTTCTGACCTTACCGCCTAAATTAGATGAACGTCTGTCTTATGTCACCATTTGGAATGATCCATTGGTGTTTGTGGTTGCGCCTTTTCATCCTCTTGCACATCAGAAAAACCTGCAATTGACCGATTTACTCGCCTACCCAAGTTTGTTGCCTGCCGCGCAAACTTATACCAGTCAAATCACTTTGGCAGAATTTGAAAAGCAAGGCGTCAAACCCAAAGTTACCATGAGCAACAATCCGTTAGAATCAATTCGGATGTTAGTGTCAATTGGTTTGGGATGGTCTGTTTTACCTAAAACGTTGGTCAATCAGGACTTACAACAGTTAGATATTGACTTAGAAATGAACCGTCAATTGGGCATGGTATGGCATCCGGGACGGACGCAATCACGCGCTGTTTTAGAATTGATTGAGATGATGAAACACTAAAAGATTAATGGTTTCTTTTGAATGAAAAACACCCTCAGACACGATTGTACTGAGGGTGTTTTTTTATTGGCTCAACTTGGACACAAGTGAAGTCTTAACGACTCACCGAATCTTCATGCAAAGATTCATTCAATTGGTCTACCACAATTGCCCATGAACCATCCGATTTCATTTTTTCGACGATAAACTGACGCTGTGCTTCCGTCCAAAATTCTGCCTCGGCAATTGTTGTTTCTGCATTCAATTGATGCGTTTCAATAAATTGCTGAATCGCAGCTTCACTGGCATCCAAACCCAGTTGTTCAAATAAATGTGTCATTCTTGGGCGTACACCACTCATTTTTTCACTCCTGATCATTTTTAATTCTTGTCTTACCTTAGCATGCCTATTCTAAAAATGAATGACATAATCCAACATTGCAGCAAATAAAAACAAAACAGAAACAAGCGACTAGTTACACCTGATACAGCAACAATTGCACTAATCTAAGCTTTAAATTGACCAGTCCTGCACATCCCACCCTTGCTCTTCCGCCAAAGCCTGTAAACGTGCATCTGGGTTTACCGCAATGGCATGATCGGCATATTCCAGCAAGAAACGGTCGTTAATGGAATCTGAATACGCCCAAGACTCAGTCACATCGCGGCCTTCTAGCCATTGCTCCAAACGCACTAATTTGCCTTTTTGGTAACATGCGGTGTTAATCACTTTGCCTGTATATTTACCATCGACTACTTCCGCATTGGTGGCAATAATTTCAGTAATGCCAAATTCACGAAAAATAGGTGCTGTAATAAAGTCAGAAGTTGCGGTGATGCCCACCAATTCATGTCCTAAAGCCTGATGACGCTGAATTGCTTTAAAACCTTCAGGACGCATTTGCGGACGAATCACCTTTTGCATAAATAATTCATGCAATTCGGTCAGGTATTGATTGTTGTGCTGAGTTAAAAATTCAAATACAAATTCGTTATATGCAATTGGGTCGAGCTGCCCTGCCTTATAGTCTTCATAAAACTTGTCGTTCATGGCGCGATGACGGACTGGATCGACCAAACCTTCATTTACCAAAAACTCACCCCAAGAATGATCTGAATCAGTATTTAACAAGGTGTGATCGAGATCAAATAGCGCCAATTTCATGAAAATACTCGTAAAAACTGAAATTTAAGAAAAAAATTGTAAATCTATCTCCGCTAGTCGATAGAAATTCGTTAAGATCATAGCAATTTTAACATTATTTACACTTTGCGTTTTCGAGTTGGAGAAAAGAAATCATCATCCCCGAGTGCAAAGTCATAAATTAAACAATATTTAGGTAGCCAAATGATCGACTCAGAAGGTTTCCGACCCAATGTCGGGATCATTTTGGCAAACGAGTTTGGACAAGTTTTATGGGCAAAACGCATTGGTCACAATGCATGGCAATTTCCGCAAGGAGGTATCCAATATGGAGAAACCCCTGAACAGGCACTTTATCGTGAGCTGAGAGAAGAAGTTGGCTTACTGCCCGAACACGTCCAAGTTATCGCGCAAACTAAGGGTTGGCTGCGTTATCGTTTGCCACATCGGTATATACGCACGGATTCAGATCCCGTATGTATTGGTCAAAAACAGAAGTGGTTTTTATTGCAACTGACAGCGTCAGCGCATCATATTCGGCTGAATTTGTCAGACCCACCCGAATTTGATCAATGGCAATGGGTCAGTTACTGGTATCCGCTTGGTCAGGTCGTCAATTTTAAACGTGACGTCTACCGTAAAGCGATGGTGGAATTGTGCAATCAATTGCCCCTGAAAAAACCTTAAAATTTGCATGAAGATGTAGATTTTTTAGCTTATTGTTATAGGGTCATCTGTGGTGTAAAACTGACCTCAAATCATTGATTGGAATATGGAGTAGCGCGTATGTCGAACATGCAACTGGATACCCTTAGACGCATTGTACAAGAAATCAATGCGTCCACCAGTTTGCATGAATCACTCGATATTATGGTCAATCAGGTCGCAGAAGCCATGCATGTGGATGTCTGCTCTATTTACCTGTTAGATGAACGCAATCAACGCTACTTGCTCATGGCATCAAAGGGTTTAAATCCTGAGTCCGTGGGGCATGTGTCATTACATACCAGTGAAGGTTTGGTCGGTTTAGTCGGACAACGTGAAGAAATTGTCAACCTAAACGATGCGCCCAAACACGAACGCTTCATGTATTTACCCGAAACAGGCGAAGAAATTTATAATTCCTTCCTTGGCGTGCCTGTCATGTATCGTCGTAAAGTGATGGGCGTTCTTGTGGTGCAAAACAAGGATAAACAAGACTTTTCTGAAGCGGCAGAATCCTTTTTAGTGACGCTCTGCGCCCAGCTTTCTGGTGTCATTGCGCATGCGCATGCCGTGGGCAATATTGATGTATTCCGCAAACCCAACAACCTGCCTGCCTACAAAACCTTTCAGGGCGTATCGGGTTCAGGTGGGATTGCACTGGGTCGTGCGGTAATTCTGTATCCCCCTGCAGATTTGGCGGCTGTGCCTGATCGTGAAGCTGAAGACATTAGTGAAGAGTTAGAATTACTAGACAACGCACTAGATGCAGTGCGTCAAGAAATTCAGGCACTAGATGACAAAATGCAGGATGCCTTAATGGCAGAAGAACGCGCTTTATTCAGTGTGTTCCTACGCATGTTGGATGAAAATGCCCTGCCTGCAGAAATTAAAGAACTGATTCGTGAAGGTAACTGGGCACAAGGTGCAGTGCGTATTGTAATTGACAATCACATTGCCCTATTTTCGCAAATGGAAGATGACTATTTACGCGAACGTGTTTCTGACCTGAAAGATTTAGGGCGTCGTATTCTCGCCTCTTTACAAGAAGCCGATGCCAGTCACCGTGAACTGACCGATGAAAGTATTTTAATTGGCGAAGAAATTTCCACAGCAGCTTTGGTAGAACTACCTGTCGATAAAATTGCAGCGATTGTTACCACCGAAGGCGCAATGAATTCTCACATGGTCATTGTGGCACGTGCTTTGGGTATTCCAACCGTAGTTGGCGTAACTGAATTGCCCATCAACAGCCTAGACGATGTGGAAATGATTGTAGATGCGCACCAAGGTCGGGTGTTTATCAACCCGCCACGTCGCATGCGGACGCGCTATAAAGAAATTCAAAAAGAAGAAGAACAGATTGCCAAAGACCTCAAGCAATATGAAACCAAAGACGCGATTACCCCTGACGGCGTAGCGGTAAAATTGTATGTCAATACAGGCTTGATGATTGACGTAGTGCGTGGCGTACAACGCGGTGCTAAAGGTGTTGGTTTATATCGTTCTGAAATTCCATTTATGCTACGTGACCGTTTCCCGGGCGAAGAAGAACAGCGTGCTATTTACCGCCAACAGCTCAGTCACTTTGCCAACAAACCTGTGGTGATGCGTACGCTAGATATTGGCGCAGACAAGGACTTGCCGTACTTTTCGATTGAAGAAGAAAACTCAGCCTTGGGTTGGCGCGGGATTCGCTTCACGCTAGATCATCCTGAAATTTTTTCTTCGCAAATTCGTGCCATGCTCAAAGCCAGTATTGGTTTGAATAATCTGCATATTTTGCTGCCAATGATCACCAGTGTCAGCGAGGTTGAAGAAGCCTTGTATTTGCTCGATCGTGACTTGCAAGCAGTGCAGGAAGAAGAACAGGTTAAAATCACCAAACCGAAAATTGGCATTATGGTAGAAGTACCGAGTGTGCTGCTGCAAATTGATGAATTTGCCCCGTTGGTGGATTTTTTCTCGGTAGGATCAAACGATTTAACCCAGTATTTATTGGCAGTGGATCGTAACAATCCGCGTGTGGCCAACGTCTATTCACACTTTCATCCTGCAGTACTGCGCGCCTTAACCCGCTTGGTGAAAGAATGTCATAAATATGACAAGCCTGTGAGCGTTTGTGGCGAAATGGCAGGAGATCCGCTGTCTGCGGTAATTCTGATGGCAATGGGCTTTAATACCCTGTCGATGAGTTCAAGTAATATCTTGCGGGTGCGTAAAGCAATTTGTCATGTACCGATGACCGATGCGCAACATTTATTAGATCAGGCGTTAAAAATGAATAATCCGCTGATGGTGAAAAGTCTGATGGAATATTATTTTAAAACCCATGGCTTGGGCGATATGGTGAAACTAGCGACACGTATCGTATCTCCATAAAACTTAGTTTAAGCCTCAAGCAACACACCATTCACTCCAAAAACAACAAGGGCGATAATCATCGGAATATCGCCCTTGTTTGTGTTTGCTATAGCCTCGTTTGGCATTTTTCTTACGGTCTACAAAAACCTGACTTTTGTTGACCTCGTGCATATGCTTGGCCACAAAGTTATGCTGAATAAGCTCAGGCTGTTTTTTCTTTGCCATTACGCTGTTCCTTTCGGTTGATCATGGAAATGAGCAGTGTCGCTACTCTTTTAGATGGAGATGTTGAGGGAAAATTCAAGCCAATTGCTTCTGCATAACGTGACTATTCTCTCACCAATGTTCCATATTAAATTGGGAAGCCGATCATACGCTTTTTTGTACATTTTACAAGCGATTTTCACTCAATAGTGCTAAGATAAAAAGAAGGGTAAATAAATTATTGCGCCACTTTATCAGATTTTTCTGACGGTTATTTTTGAAGGCTATTTTAAAGAATACTCAGCGGCTTTACCCATACAATTATAGCATGAAATTCTAAAAAATTTTATTACTTTGCAAAGACTTAGTAGTTATAAAATCCGCTAGAAAAACTGCAATGATTGGCTAATATGAATATAGAAGATCAGTTTAACAAGACCATTAAAAATAGGAGTCAAATTCATGATTTATGAAGTTTCTGGAGATATTTTACTGAGCGAAGCACGTGCGCTTGCTCACGGTGTTGCCCCTAACGATAACTTTGCAACTGGTTTGGCTTTAAGTCTGCGTGAGCACTGGCCTGCGCTATATAAAGACTTCCGCAACTATTGCCATATTTACCATCCTAAAGCGGGTGAGCAATGGACTTGGGTCAATGCCGAAGGTCAACGCATCGTCAACCTGATGACTCAGGAAGCGGCTTATGACAACGGTTCAAAACCAGGTAAAGCATCGACAGAATACGTCAACCGCACTTTGAAAAACTTAAAACAGTTGATTGAAGAAGAGAAAATTGAAAGCTTGGCATTACCGCGTCTTGCAACAGGTGTAGGCGGTTTAGATTGGGAAGATGTACGTCCACTGATCTACAAACACTTGGAAGATTTGGATATTCCAATTTACATCTACACTCTATATCAAAAAGGTGTAAAAGCTGAAGAGCCTGCGAAATAAGTTTCGCTGAAGCAATCAGCTTTGCTACAAGCGAGCGTGATTGATCACGACTCGACTGCAATATACGGTTCAATTCACCCGTTTGGTTTTACCAAGCGGGTGAATTTTTTGTGCAGAATCAAGTAGCAAGGGATGCTATGCTGAAAATGCACGCTGCAAGATGGATGCAACATCGACCTGTTTAGGTTTAAGCATACCCACCACTTGCCCATGCAATGCACTATAACGCGACTGAATAAAACCTTCTGCCACAAAACTTGGCGCATAACGCAACAACAAAACCGCTTGTGCCAAAATCACCAAACGGCTCACCAAAGCACGTGCCATAAATTGTAAATCGTTGCTGTTCGTGGTCTGCAATAACTGCTGCAAACCATCTAATTCACTGCCCAAAATAGGATGAGTAACGGCAGTGCGAGCAAAATCCTGCAATAACACCTGAATCAGCTCAGGTTCTCGCTGCATAGCGCGTAGTACATCCAGACACATGACATTGCCTGAACCTTCCCAAATGGTATTTACAGGTGCTTCTTTGAAAATACGTGCCATGATGCTGTTATCGACATAACCATTGCCACCAAAAACTTCCATCATCTCACCTGTAAGTTCCACCGCGCGTTTGCAAATCCAGAACTTTGCAGCAGGGGTCATTAAACGCTTCCATGCCAAAGACACAGCATCATCGCTTTCATAACAATGTGCCAAATGAAAACTGAGCTGTACCGCAGCTTCAGTTTCCAAAGCCAAATCTGCCAAGACTGCCTGCATTAATGGCTGATTCGCCAAAGTCTGTCCAAATGCTTGACGTTGTCGAGTATAGGCAAGGCATTGCACCAAGGCTTGACGCAGCATGGCACCACTGCCCACAGCACAGGTTAAACGAGTGTAGTTCGCCATTTCAATAATGGTGGGAATACCGCGCCCTGCTTCGCCAATCATGATGCCCCACGCCTGCTGAAATTCGACTTCAGAACTGGAGTTACTCCGATTTCCCACTTTGTCTTTTAAACGCTGTACCTGAATATTATTTTTTCTGCCATCTTCTAACCAACGCGGTACAAAGAAACAAGCCAAACCATCTTGTTCGGTATTGGCGACCACCAAATGTGCATCACACATTGGTGCAGAGAAAAACCATTTATGACCTGTGAGCAAATAGGCTTGCCCACGCCCTGTTGCTGCGACTGGAATGGCAAGCGTTTGGTTGGCACGTACATCTGAACCACCCTGCTTTTCGGTCATGCCCATGCCCAACCAAATAGATTTCTTTTGTGAAATCGGCACATCACGCGGGTCATATTCATGCGATAACAGTTTTTCGCCCATGCTTGCCCATAATTCAGGTTCACGCTGAATGAGCGGAATACTGCCTAAAGTCATGGAATTTGGACATAAATTGCCACACTCAACCTGTCCCGCCAAATAAAAGCGACTGGCCCAATCGACCCATTTTGCCGTAGATTGCGGTTGTTTAAATGGATGTGCATGCGTGTCAAACTTGCGATTCAGCGCCATCCAGTGATGCCACGCAGGATGAAACTCCACTACATCTTTACGACGTCCACGTGCATCGAAGGCATGTAAAATAGGCGTATGCCGATTGGCTAAATCGGCATAGTGATAATATTCTGCCGATGCTGCAATATGTCCCAATTCGCTCAGTCGAGTCTGATCTTGACTGCCATAACGGGTTAAAATTTCTTGTAAAACCGTATCGGTTTCAAATAAGTTATAGTCTTGTAATTCATCAAACTGATTTTGAATTTGATGGGTCATCCATGTCTGCATTGTGTCACTCCTAGACAAACGCGATGCTATCATTGCATTTAGTATAGAGAAAAATATGTGCTCAGGTGTTCGGCTTTATTTATGAAAAATTCTGAGGTTCAAGTGCGCCGTAAGCCGCGCCAATCGCGGGCTAAACTGACTCAAGAGGCTTTACAGGAAAGTTTTGTTCGGCTTTTGCATGAACGCTCGGCAGCTGAAATTACCATTCGTGAAATTACTAATTTGGCAGGTGTCGGTTTAGGCACTTTTTATGAATACTTTGCCAAGAAAGAAGATTTACTGGCATTGACGATTCACCTGCAAGTCAAACAGCATGCAGAACACTTAAAAAGTTATGCCCAACAGCAACTTGAGTTATCCACAGTTGTTGAAATAAACCGCTATATTGCAACCATCATTCAGTTTCAGCTTCAGCAAATTCAGGCACAACAATGGCTTTGGGCGCAGACTTTTTTACTGGAACGGCAGGTATCACACATTGAAACTTACCAAAAAAGTTACAGCATGATGCTACAGATGTGGCAACAGATTTTCGCACCTGTCATACACAATGCCGAACAACAACTGCGCCTTGCTTTGAATCTGCATCGCATCAGTTATGGTTTTATTTCGCAAAGTTTATTAATCAATCCACATTATCAAGATTGGGATGCCTTGCACACCGATATTTCATTGGCGATTCAACCGTTTTTAGCAGCAGTTTCAGACATTTAGTGCAGCAAAACTGATTATTTAGTTTACAAAGATTTATCGAATACACCAATCATAAACAATAAATTTATCTATTTGTAAAATTATAAAAATCGTTTTACATTAAAATGGTGAGATTTGAAAAGCTTTCATCTACAAAGCCCGATCTGCATGGTATTGTGGTGTTGTAGTTGATTTTTTAAACAAACAAAACGGTTCATGGCCGCTTGTTTTAGAAGCTAAATTTCTAATACAGCCCACCACATGATGATCACAATAATGGAGAACAACGATGAGCCAAGAGATAAAAAAATGCCCTGTAACGCATTTAACCACCGATGCAGGCGCACCTGTTGTAGATAACCAAAATAGTATGACTGCGGGCGCACGTGGCCCACTCCTTACTCAAGATTTATGGCTCAATGAAAAGTTGGCAAACTTTGTACGTGAAGTAATTCCTGAGCGTCGTATGCATGCCAAAGGTTCAGGTGCGTTTGGTACGTTTACGGTCACGCACGACATCAGCCAATATACCCGTGCCAAAATTTTCTCTGAAGTTGGCAAAAAAACTGAAATGTTTGCTCGTTTCTCTACCGTTGCAGGTGAGCGTGGCGCTGCCGATGCAGAACGTGACATTCGTGGTTTTGCTTTAAAATTCTATACTGAAGAAGGCAACTGGGATTTAGTCGGTAACAACACACCAGTGTTCTTTTTCCGCGACCCACGTCAATTCCCTGACCTGAATAAAGCGGTAAAGCGTGACCCACGCACCAACCTGCGTAATGCGACCAATAACTGGGATTTCTGGACTTTGCTGCCAGAAGCACTGCACCAAGTCACCATTGTGATGTCGGATCGTGGTATTCCTGTGGGTTATCGTCACATGCATGGTTTTGGTAGCCACACCTATAGTTTTATTAATGCCAATAATGAGCGTTTCTGGGTGAAATTCCACTTCCGCACTCAACAAGGCATTCAAAACCTGACCGATGCAGAAGCAGCAGAATTGATTGGTCGTGACCGTGAAAGCAGCCAGACTGACCTTTACAATGCCATTGAACGCGGTGATTTCCCGAAATGGACGCTGTTCGTGCAAATCATGCCTGAACTGGATGCAGAAAAAGTCCCTTATCACCCATTTGACCTCACCAAAGTTTGGCCGAAAGGTGATTATCCACTGATTGAAGTGGGTGAATTTGAACTGAACCGTAACCCTGAAAACTACTTCCAAGATGTTGAACAGGCTGCCTTTGCACCAAGCAACCTTGTACCAGGAATTAGCTACTCGCCAGATCGCATGTTACAAGCGCGTTTGGTCAACTATGCCGATGCTGCACGTTACCGTGTTGGTGTGAACCATACACAAATTCCAGTGAATGCTGCACGCTGCCCTGTGCACTCAAACCGTCGTGATGGTCAGGGTCGTATGGATGGCAACTATGGCAGCTTGCCACACTATGAACCAAACAGCTTCCATCAATGGCAAGAGCAACCACAATACCGCGAACCACCGCTAAAAATTCGTGGCGATGCAGATTTCTGGGATTATCGTGAAGATGATAGCAACTATTTTAGCCAGCCGCGTGCCTTGTTCAATTTAATGAACCCTGAGCAAAAACAAGCACTGTTTGATAACACGGCACGTGCGATGGGTGATGCTTTAGACTTTATTAAGTATCGTCATATTCGTAACTGTTATGCATGTGACCCTGCTTATGGCGAAGGCGTTGCAGCAGCTTTAGGCATGACCGTTGCCGATGCGCAAGCAGCACGTGCCAGTGACCCTGCACTTGGTCAGCCTGGCGTACTGTAATCTTTGTAGTTAAAGATCAAGTCAGTCTAAACAGCAAGACTTTAAACACCAAAACAAAGCCCCTATTTCGATAGGGGCTTTGTGTTCTATATCTATCATTGCCACTTTTCAGTAGCGTGAAAAGTAGCGTGTCACTTTTATTTAAGGTCAAGTTTTTAAAAGATTAAACAATTAATTTCTTACCCTCACGAATACAATAAAACGGATTTATCAGTTTAGAAGAACGCTTCATGGCTTGATGCAAATCTGCCTCAGGCTGATCACGTCCTTCATCAGTCAATTCAAAGGTTCGATAGTGAATTGCCAATGAACATTTGGAATGTAAGTCTTTATGTGCCTGAAAAGCATCTTCAGGATTCATGTGCATATAACGCATTAAATTGCGGGGTTCATAAGCACCAATCGGCAAAAGTGCCACGCGCGGTGCGCCAATGCGGGTTTGGATTTCTTTAAAGTGTGGCGAGTAACCTGTATCGCCCGCAAAGAAGCAATGATCTTGCCCATGCAAAATAGAAAAACCGCCCCATAACGCCATGTTCTGATCACGTGCGCCACGCCCTGAACCATGTTGTGCAGGGGTGTAGACAATTTTCACTTCTTTAAATAAAGCCGATTGCCACCAGTCCATTTCAATCACATGCAAATCAGGCGGCAAATACCAAGCATTGCCCAAACCTGTATAAATAGGCATGGCAAATTGATGATTCAGCCATTTTAAGGTGGCTAAATCCATGTGGTCATAATGGTTATGGCTCAAGAAGACGGCATGAATGGTCGGTAAATCTTCCAGTGCAATCCCTGCAGGACAGGCACGTTTAGGCCCTCGCCCCTGTTTCGGACTGGCATGCTCTGCCCAGACTGGATCGGTTAAAAAGTTATACGGTCCAATTTGAATCAGCACCGTTGCATGCCCCACAAACCAAACTTGCCAATCATCCAAACTGGCGTGTGGACGTAATTGTGGCAAAGCACTTGGCGCTGTAAAAAATTGCTGTGCTTCTTGTTGCGGATTGACATTCCAACTGTTCGATTTGCGTTTTAGCAACCATTTCAATAAATCAGTTTGGCTGCGCCCCTCAGGACACGCAATCGGATTAAAAAACTGCGCTCCATCATAATGATTTGAAGGCAAAAACTGCAGCTTGGGTTTACGCCAAGTATGCGACCAACAGGCTTCCGTTGGCAGTTGAAAATGCTTTTGTTCCACGTTGTTCATGTAAGCCCAATAATATATAGCGCATCTACCATGATGCTTTTTATCCTGATCTGTTCAGAAAAAAACACAGCTTTGGTTCATGTGTTGACTCTATCACGCATAGTAGCGAAATCAAGCAGGCAATTTCCTTTATGTTTTTGTTGTTTTGAGAAAAAAGTCGTATCGACAGCGGGTTAATGATCGGAAATTTACACCTCAGATAAACGAGGCTTTAGAAAAACCTAAACACGGGTATAGCAATGCGGGCTTAGCGTTTAGCAAAATATTGTTCGCGCCATTCTTTCCAGAAATACATCACAATCCCGAACATCACCACGGCAATGCCAATAAACGCATTCATGCTGATGTGTTCATTATTTAAGGTCGCACCTAAAATTAACGCGATGATGGGAGTCATCACATTACTTAAAGATACGGTTGAGGCATTTAAACGACGAATCAGCCAGAAATAACACAGCATGGCGACAATAGACGACATGATCATGGTAAATACAAAACCAATCATGGCTTGGCTGCTTGGCATTTGAGTCGGGAAATGCGACCAAATAAAGGGAATTAATAACAATGACCCTGCCGATGATACCAATAAAGAACCTGTGGCTTGTGACATCGGCTTTAAAGGAGCATTGATTTGTTTGACCCAAAAAATTGAGCTGATATAGGACAGCATACTGATAAACATCAACACCACGCCCCATGGATTCACTTTGCTGTCGGCAGAGTCTGCAAAGACAAAGCTGAGTCCTGCAATCGCAATTGCCATCCCTGTCCACTGTAAGGCAATCAATTTTTGCGTGCGTAAAATCACATGACCAATCAAGCCTGCGATTAAAGGAGAAAAACCAAAAATCAGTGCCATTAAGCCTGAAGTTAAATAATTGGCGGCCAAGTAAATAAATAGCTGTGCACCAATTAAATTCAGACTACCCGCCAAATAGCTTTTCATTGAGGTGTGATCAAAAGGCAGTGGATCGCGCATGAGTTTAAGCACGCACAGCGCAATCACGGAAGCCCCAAAGTAGCGGATAATCAAAACCCACATTGGATGAATTTCCTGCACACTCCAGACAATCGCCAATGGCGTGGTCGCCCAGATGAGTACCAATAAGGCATAAATACTGGCGGTTACCACAACAGGAGATGTATTCGTATTCATCGCTTGCTCAACATAAAATGGACACTTTTCTTCGGCAGATAAAAAACAGACCCAAGTTGCCTCAGGTCTGTTTTTCATCAGTTCAAGCTTACTTCACCAATTTGCGAAGCTCTTGGCTCACATCTAAATATTTGTCTGCTTCAAAAGCAGCTTGTTTAGCAATCAGCTTTTTCAAGTGACGCATATCTTTGACTGAGTTGACGGTAATTCCGCCGACAATCACGCCATCGGTCACACCAAACAATACGAATGAAGACTCACTGCGTTTGGAAGCATCCATCTCACCACGCACATGCCATTCTGCTGCTGACATATCTCCTACAAATTGGTAGTTAATGTCGAGTTGATCAGTCCAGAACCAAGCGGGATTGGCTACAGGATGTTCAACGCCCATCACATGACGCGCGAAGATACCTGCTTGCAGGTTAGCATTTTCCCAAGTTTCTACACGACGATGATTGCCACATTCACGCAGTTGTGATGCGACATCGCCCGCAGCATAAATGTCTGGGTTTGAGGTTTGACAGTTTTCATTCACATGCACGGCAAAGTCTGCATCTAAGCCTGCTTCAACTGCCAGTTGTGCGTTTGGAATAATCCCAATACCGTAAATCACCGCATCGGCACGTAGTTCTTCGCCACCTTCTAGGGTCACGACAATTTCTTCACCATCTAGCTTGCAATCTGCAATTTGCGTAGATAGACGTACATCAACTCCTGCCAATAACTGCTGTTGCAGTAAAAACTCACTCAAGATGAGTGGTGATGAACGTCCCATCACCATTGGTCCCATTTCAATGACAGTTACCTGACAGTCTTTAAAACGTGCAGAAGATGCCAACTCTAAACCAATCACACCACCACCAATTAAGATGATGCGACGACCCGCTTGTAATACAGGGACTAAGGCTTGCGAGTCTTCAAGATTACGCAACGTGTAAACGTGTTTACCTAAGGCATCAAAATTTGGCAAGCGACGTGCAGCACCGCCTGTGGCAAGCAACAACTTGTCGTAGGCAATGACCTCACCATTTTGCAATTCAACCGTATGTGCTTCGGCATTGATTTTGCTCACGCCATTGCCACGAATAGTGGTCACACCTAGTTCTGCCAATTTTTCTTCCGACAGAATCTCGATTTTGGTTTCTTTAGGACGCAAAATCACATCTTTAGACAACGGTGGACGCTCATAAGGCAAATGTGTTTCATCGCCAATTAAGATGATGTTGCCTGCATATTGATTGCCGCGCAGCTCAAGAATGGCGCTCGCCCCTGCCTGACCTGCACCCACAATCACAATTGTTTCTACACTCATGGGCTTAACCTTTTAACTCGGCAGATACGATGCCAAAGCCCGCAATCCACTCACTAATATCTTCATAGCAATGCGTGGTCATTTCATACGCACCCAGTTCATCTAACGCAGCAAAAGCAGCCATCCACGAACGGACTTCCTGACCACCACGACCACCATCTCGACGAATTTCAGCTTCGGTCATGGCTTCCATAGCTGCAAAGTCTGCCTGTTTGAATTTTTCAAGCAAGGCAATATCCCACTCAGGGCTGAGCGGCACAGCCACAGAGGTATCGCCTGCGGCAAGTTTCTGACCGACTGCAATCACTTTGGCCTGACGCGCATGACGTGCTTCAGGGTTCGGATTACGACCTGCAATTAAAAATTCTTCAACTTCTGGCGGTACTGAACCCATTTGTGGTGTTGGTGGATCGTGTGAAAGACCACCTGTACCCAAGACCAAAACGCGCTCATTTTCAAGATTCAACGACTTGATGAATTGACCCACAGCACGACCTAAAGCAATAGTACGCTTGGTGGTTGGCATCGGTGCTGCAGCGCCATTAATAAATACGGGAATGGTTGGATAACGATCTAGCTGCCCCTCACACAAAAAGTGTAATGGCTGAGTCACCCCATGGTCGGCCTGCATACGATACGAATATGCAACATCTACACCTTCATCCAACACACGGCGCACCATTGCCAAGGCTTTGTCTTCAGGCACATCAATACGGTTGTTGTCTTTGCCGTAGTCCCAGTCACCCGCAGCCGTAGCACGAATACCGACACAGAAACTTGGCATCAAATCGTAAAAGAAACCGTTGAAATGGTCTGGACCAAAGGTAATGATCAGGGTTGGATCGTATGCTTTGACTTCGGCAGAAAGTTGCTCAAAGGCAGCACGAACTTTTTGTTCTTTAGATTGATCTTGCGGTGTTGCAAATTCCATTAAAGGACTGTGCGATGCACAAATGAGTTTAACGGCCATGAAAGACTCCTAAATAAGGAAGGCAGCCCAGAGAAAGGCTGCCGATTCGTCTATTGAATTTAGACTCAATTTTATTCGTCAAAAAAACCTGCACGTGGTTGACGCAAACCACGAATACCCAAACCACATTCTGCATTGATCAGAACGCCAGTCAGCGCACGGTTATTTTGACGCGATGCCAAGAGCACATACGAACCAGTCATGTCTTCTGGCTCAGGCAAGAAATTCAGCGGCATACCGCGTGCAATTTTTTCAGGATCACGTGCATCGAGTAAGCCTAGGTTTTCCTGACCTAAAGATGCTGCGCCCTTAATATTGACATTCATCGCTGAAGGCGCAACAGCATTGACACGTACTTTAGGTGCCAACTCATAAGCCAACTCTTTCATGATGCCAACACCTGCATGTTTAGATGCAGTGTAAACAGGACCACCGCCTGAAGAATACAGCGCAGAATTGGATAAGGTTAAGATGATAGAACCTTCAGATTTCACCAACTCATCCAGTGCTGCTTTTGCCCCCAAGATTAACGCCTTGGTATTGATGCCCATGATTTCATCAAAGGCTTTTTCAAGCTGCTCACCAGAAGTATTGACGATATCTGCGTAGTGATCCCAAATCCCTGCATTGCCAATAAAGCAATCCAGCTTTCCAAAACGCTCCACAGTGGCCTGCACAGCACGGACATTGTCTGCATAGTTGGCAACATCACCAGCGACTGCCACAATTTGATCACCAAAACGCTCTTTCAAGGCATCAACTTTAGATTGTGAACGCTGCAACACGCCCACATGCGCACCTTCTTCAAGAAAGCGCTCAACTAAAGCCCAACCTAAACCAGAACCGCCACCTGTAATCAGTGCCACTTCGCCTTTTAGCCAACCCATGCTTACTCTCCTGCCATTTCTACATATAACGCGCCGTCTTCAACCACCACAGGGAAAGTTTGAATCGGGTCGGTAGCTGGCAAGCATAATGCTTGACCAGTCTTTAAACAGAAACGTGCAGAATGCAGTGGGCATTCAACTGTGCCATCATCTTCAAGATAACCTTCAGACATTGAGGCATTGCCATGTGAACAACGGTCATTCATGGCAAAGAACTCACCACCGTTGTTGAATACTGCCAGTGCTTCGATACCGTTCACACCGCAGTCCACTTTTAACGCTTCGCCTTCGTCTAATTCGTCAACTTGGCAAACAAAGATTTTATTCATTAGAAGAATACACTCAGGTTGTGTGAGTTATAGGTTACTTGGTCAAGCACAATCTTACGGTTGAAGATCTGGAAGCCTAAGCCACCTTCAACACGACGGATTTTGTCATGGCGCTTACCACAGTAAATGGTCACGTCTTTCTCTTTTTGAGTACGGTACAACAAGTAAGTTACGTGTACGTCGTATTCGCCTTCGATCTCTGTCGCTTCAACAATCACGTTGCTAACCATGTGCGTTGTGCGTGACGGAGGTTCTTCAGCCCATGCCATACCTGTTTCCAGACGTGCAACACGACGCTCAAGCAAGTGTTTGTTGTCGTTGAACACCCAAGTTGTAGGTGGTTCAACTGAACGACGACGGTCACGGGTTTGCGCATTTGGTGTGGTACGCAAGGTATAAGAAATGTCTTCTGCCATGAGGTCTAACCACTCACGGAATTTCCAGTCGTCTAGCAATTTTGCTTCGCGATACAAGAATTGGCTTACTTCATGTTGAAGTTCTAAACTGATTTGACTCATTTCATTAGCTCCTTCTCGTATTCGTCTGCTGCTTTTTCAACGTCTTCCCATTTTTCATGGATCAGCAAGTCTGCCCAACGGCGGTACATACCACGTGCTGCAGTTTCAGAGAAAATGTAGTTGGTGATTCCTGGAATACCATCTTCACGTACTTTTTCGTTGCCTTTACCCATTTCTACAATTAGCTTGTTTTGACGTGCTTTATAGCCGCGCAATACTTTTTGAATTTCAATCCAGTTCTCAGAGTCATCTTGCTCTAAGAAACCTGCAGGACCGAAAGCACGTGTTGCAGAACGCTCAAATGCTTCTTTCACGTCTTGAGGTGCTTCAGCATCGGCAATACAGAATGCCCATACTTCAGTTTTGTTTGGCCCACGTGGATGCCATACGCGCAGTGTTGCAGTACCGTTCAGCCAAGACAGTGTTGGGAACATGGTGTTGTGACCTGCAAGACGTAAGGCACGTACTTCGCCTAAACGCTCTTTCACTTCTTCGTAAGTTTCACGGAAATAGTTGGCAACTTCACCGTCAACCCATACGTTTGCATCTGGTTTTTCTGTAAAGAAGAAACCTGAACCGTGACCACGTGAACCATACTGAATCGCATCTTTGGCAGTTTCCCAAACAGGACGAGCTGTTTGCGCTACACCTAATTGTTTGCTGCTGTCATCATCTGGTTTTGCACCAAGTACCTGAATCGCAGAGGCGTGTGAGAACAAAGCGTGATATTGGTCAGAAGCAAACTGTTCTGCAGCAAATTTCCAGTTACAGTCAATTTCCCACTTGTGTACGCCACCAATAATTTCAGTACCACCCGGACGACGGTCAATCACGCCATCTAAGTACCAAGCGATGTCGCCCATATATTCTTCTAGGTCTGGAGTGGTTTCATCCCAGCAACCAAAGATCAAGCCTTTGTAAGACTTCACGCGGTTCACTTCCACCAAGCCCCATTGCTCTTTACAAGCACCTTGTGGATACGCACGTTCTTCTAAAGGAATATCTTTGAGTGAACCATCAATACCGTAAGACCAACCGTGATATGGGCAAGTAAATGCACGGGTATTACCACAGTCTGCAAAGCTCACACGCATAGAACGGTGACGGCACTGGTTTAAAAATGCTTTGATTGAACCGTCTTTTTGACGTGCCACAATAATTGGATCTTCACCCATGTAGGTGTTGAAGAAGTCGCCAGCTTTAGGAATTTGGCTTTCATGACACAGGAACAACCACGTACGGCCGAACACACGTTCAAGTTCTAATTCGTAGATATCTGGATCTGTATAAATAGATGGAGTGATACGTCCATTTTGTGCATCGACCAAAGCGTCGATTTCGCGCACATCAATTTTTCCACTCATGAAAAGCTCTCCTGTGACCAACAACGGCACAAAGTAAATAGACTCAACTTTTGATGGATAATGGTTTTTTAGGGACGTTTAGTGAAATATTTTTTTTGTTTCAATTAATAGTTTTTATAGATTAATCCAACATTATATTTTGCATTTAAATCGTTGCATAATGATGAAACCCTATTTACTTCGTGAATGACACAATAATTCTCACCGAATAGTTGTTTATAGATCATTCTTTTATTAATCTATAATTAGACATATTTTGAATTAATCTTTGGAATGGTTGTATGGAATTACGTCACCTTCGCTACTTCATTACCGTTGCTGAAGAACTCAACTTCAGTAAAGCCGCACTTAAACTTTATACGGCTCAACCTTCGCTGAGTCAGCAAATTAAAGATTTAGAAGAAGATGTCGGCGTTAAGCTACTCAACCGTACCAAACGTAAAGTCGAGCTAACCGAAGAAGGTGCTGTATTTTTAGAACAGGCGCGTCTGACTTTGGCGCAAGCCGACAAAGCGGTTGCCATGGCACGTCAGGTGTCACAAGCCAAACAGAAAATGCTGCGTATTGGCTTTGTTCCTGTGGCAGAAATGAAAATTTTCCCTTTTGTACTGCCTAATTTACGAGTACAAAACCCAGAATTAAAAATTGAATTGCTAAGTTTGAACAACACTGAGCAAATGAAAATGATTAAAAAAGGTGAACTCGATATCACCTTTACCCGCCACAATATCAACAGTGATGAAATTGAGAGCCAGTTTGTACTGCGTGAACCGTTAATTTTTATTTTGCCCAAAGATCATCCGTTAGCAAAATACGAACGCATTCCTGTCAAAGCATTGAATGGTATTGATTTTATTATTCCTTCGGCAGAAGCTTCGTATAATCTGCATCACCTGATTGTCGATTTTGCCAAACAGCACAACATTGAACTAAACATTGTGCAAAAAGCTGACAACATTTTATTTAATATCAACTCGATTGGTATGGGCTTGGGTTGCACCATTTTACCGGGCTATGTTGCTCCGCTAACCATGGAAAATACCGTCATCCGTCCACTTGATGTAGAACTTCCACATTTAGATTTATACGTCAGCTACGGCAAAAACAGCCATTCCGCTGCGGTACAGAAATTTATGGAACTGCTCACACGTGTGTTCTATTTGGACATCAACCGCGAACAATAATTCTAAAACCACTCGCGTTTTTCAACCTTTCAAAAGTGCTTGCTGCTTGATGTAGTAAGCACTTTTTTGTGCATCCTAAATGCTAAAACACAGCTTTAGACTTAAGTCTAAACTTATTTTTTTAATCTTTTTCTGAACTACTGCTCATTCTTACACTCAAACATTCGCATTTTTGCAGTCTGCTTTTTCCTCGCTTCGCTACCACATTTCCTGCAAATTACAACTTAAGTCTAATAAGTTAAAATAGGCACCCCATCGCTATTTTCTAAAATTAAGCCGATGATAACAGGCAGTAACACCTTTAGATTGCACATCCAGAAAGGATCAAGAATGATAAAAACACCCTTCAGCAGAATGAAAACAGGGATTCAATATCGTCCTTATTTTTTTATCAGTTTTGTGATTACCATTGTGCTGTATGCTATTTTTCAGACCCTCACTGCATGGTCATGGTCAAGCTGTTTATTGATTAGCTGGAATATCGCGATTTCCTGCTATTTGGTTTTAACCATGCGCAGTTTGTGGCACAGCGATCATGCACATATTTTACAACGTGCCCAACAACAAGATGCCAGCAAATGGCTGATTTTATTCTTGGTATTTCTAACCTTAGTGATGTGCTTTATTGCGATCATTGTCGAGGTGAATTTATTTGCACAAAGTGAGTTTGTGCGCATGGGACATTTTATTTTATCCATTACCACTATTTTATGTGCTTGGTTTTTTATGCACACCATTTTTGCGATTCACTATGCGCATGACTATTATTTGGCACTGCAACAGCAGCAAGAAGGTGGTTTGGATTTTCCCAAGACGTCGCATCCAACCTATCCTGACTTTTTATATTTCAGCTATGTGATTGGTACATCTGCACAAACCGCCGATGTCTCGATTAGCTCACAACCCATGCGGGTACTGAACACGCTACATATTATTTTGGCTTATAGCTTTAATACCACTATTTTGGCAATTTGCATTAACTTGGTCGCGAGCTTTATTCAGCACTAAATTGGGTACATAAAACATCCATAAAAAAGGATGGCAAATTGCCATCCTTTTTTACCTCACTGCGCTTAATTTACGCCACGTGCAGTTAAGTAGTTTTTAATCACAGTGTTAAATTCTTCCGCTTTTTCAACCTGTGACCAGTGACCACATTGGCTGAAAATGTGTGCATCGGCATGTGGCACAATATTTAAAATATCCCATGTACGCGATACTGGAATCACCACATCTTGCGTACCGTGAATCAGCAATACAGGCACAGTGATGTCTTTCATTTTGTCAAAGTCGAGTGGGAACTCGAAACGGTCACGGTCACGCGCGCCCACAACATCCATTAAACGGTCTGAAGCATAGTCATTTTTTGCAGAAGCAAAACGGACTTTGACCAACTCATCTGTAATCAAGTCTTTATTTACCACGAACATTGAAAGCGTCTTTTTAATGCCTTCTTCAGTCAATACAGGATTTGCATGCGCTTTGAGGGCTGCAGTCTGTTTTGCACCGCCTGTACCCATTGAGATAATACCAAGAACACGCTCTGGGTAATCCAATGCCAACTGGAATGCCAACCAGCCACCCAACGAGTTACCCACCAACCAAGTTTTTTCAATGCCCAATGCATCTAAAGTACGTACAGCATGATCTACCCATGCACGGATGCCATATTGTGTGCCCGGTGCAACCACAGTTTGACCATAGCCGATGGTATCAATGGCGATACAACGTGCTTGCTCACCAATTTGTGGCAAGTTTAACCACCAGTTTGCAGCAGCCGATACGCCTGTACCTGAACCGTGTAAAAATAGAATAGGTGTACCTTCACCCACTTCATGATAATGCGTTAATTCGCCTTCTGCTGTTTCAATCCATTTATCTTCTAAGCCAAAGAATGGATCTGTTGTATAGTCAGGGATTTGAACAGTGCTCATATATACTCCTCGTACAGTCTTTAGCTTGCGTTTGGCTCTAGGTATAGAATTTGACGTCAAGTGGACTCATTCAACATTACTTTTTACAGGCTTATATTACCTGTTCACACAGCATCAACTGATACAAATTTACGATCACAACCCATAAAAAAACGATTAAACAACTCTTTGAATTTTATAACTTTAATAAAATAAAAGTCTTAATTTATATAAGGTATTTATTCAGTAAATATTAAAAAAAGAGCGACTATAAAAAGCCGCTCTGATTTTTATCTAGCTTTAGAATTTATAAGTGTAAGTCGTGGCGATACGGTGTTCTTCTAAGTCATTCGCAAAGTTAAAATTGGTATCGATGAACATATAATTAAAGCCTAAACCTTTAAGCTTACCTTCTGGCACAACATAGTTCACAATGACGTTATTTTCGTTTTCTTTACCTTCTGGCTTGCCTGCGCCCAGATCGATATTGTCACCGCGGAAATGACGTACTGTCGCTGTTAAACCAGGAACACCCACATCAGCAAAATTATAGGTATAACCCAAACTCCAAGAACGCTCATCTTTACGAATGAAGCTCGCCACAGACCAGTTGTCTAAGTAAGGCTGCGGCACCCACCCACCCAAGGTCGGGAACATTGGGGCTTTTGTACCGTGCTCACCAAACATTTGTTGATAACCTAACTGTACAGTGTGCATCCCATTGTTGATTTTTGCACCCGCAGACACGGCCTGGCTGTCAATATTGCCATACAGCTTGCCACCCGATTCGCTGTTGTCAAAATAGCGTACATGGGTATCCAGCTTAGTTTTTTCAGCCAAAGTCGTTTTATAGTTTGCAGCGACATAATGTTGTTGATAGATGTTGGTTACATCCGCATACCAATAACTTCCACCTACTTTAGGGGTAAATTGATGATCTACTCCCACAAGATACATGCCATCGTCTGTGCTTAATTTATTCGCTTCAGCAGCAGAAAAATTATTTTGAGGGAACAACGTAAAATCTTGGTATTGGTTATCATAACGTGCATTAATACCGTCTAAATAAGCTAAAGTTAATTTAGTATCTTTTAAATCCTTTGATTCTAACCATGCACCGCTATAAGTCGTTAACAATTGACGCGATGGGTCAAAAAACACCACAGGTGACATTGGTAATAAGTCACCTACTTTTAATTCAGTTTCAGAAAATTTAACTTTTAGAGTTGCACCGACCTTACCAAAATGATCTTTTGACTCTTTACCATCATGCGGCAAAACCCAGTCTGCATTTTTATCACGACCATTGAGTTTTACTGCGTGTTGAACCAGAAGATCAGCACCCACCTGAATTACGCCTAAATCGTGATAACCCGATTTAGCATCCAAGGTGACTGCTTGTGACCATGAACCAAAGTTCCCCGCAGGGTTGTCTTTAATTTGACGATCTAAATAAAAATTCTTAAATTTAAGTTGAACATTGCTGTCGTCAATAAAATCTGCCTGAGTTGCAGTTGTCCCTAAAGTTGCTGTCGCAGCAAAAAGTGCTATCCATAAATTGTGACGATGCATGCGTTTTTCCTATTCATCCAATAAGCGAATCTGGGCATCATGCAAAACTCTTGTCATGAAAAAAATCCGACCACAGTATTAAGCTTTTCTACAAATTCAGCACTTTCTGTATCGAGCAGCTTTTTTCCAAGTTTTTTAATTCTTTTTAACGATAAAAAATTAAGCTCAAAATCCTCACTAAATGAATTTTTATTTGAATTCACTGCTTAATTTAGGTGAAAAACGCTGTTATTTTTTGCATCATGTGAAGGATTAATCTTTTTTAACTTTAAACCCATGTGTTAGCGTTATTTTCTATAAACCGAACTTATAAGAAAAACATTTTAATCAGCACAAAATTCAGCACGTTTTACATCTTTCACAGCATAAAAAAGCACCCCAAACGCATTTGGAGTGCTTAATTCAAGCCTGCTTTATATTAAAAACTTAGGCTTGCATTTCACGTGCTTTAGACATAGTCAATGCCAAGTCTTCAATCATATCTTCCTGACCGCCCACCGTACCGCGACGACCAAGCTCAAGTAGAATTTCACGCGCAGATACTCCATATTTTGCTTCGGCACGTTTTGCGAACAATAGGAACGATGAGTAAACACCTGCATAACCTAAAGTTGCTGCATCACGGTCTGCACGAATTTGATGCGTCATCATTGGAATGATCAAGTCTTCAGCAATATCCTGCACTTTAAACAAGTCCACACCTGTTTCCATTTGCATACGGTTTGCGACCGCTACAAACAATTCAAGTGGTGTATTACCTGCGCCTGCACCTAAACCAGCCGAAGCCAAGTCAACACGGGTTGCACCTGCGGTCACAGCCGATACAGAGTTCGCAACGCCCATGCCCAAGTTATGGTGACCATGGAAACCAATTTCGATGTCTGAGCCGAGGTTGGCACGTAAAATACCTACGCGATCAGTCACATCTTGAGGCAACATATAGCCTGCAGAATCTGTTACATAGATACAGTTTGCACCGTAAGACACCATTTTTTGTGCTTCTTCGAGCAATTTTTCAGGAGAAGCCATGTGCGCCATCATCAAGAAGCCCACAGTATCCATACCCAGTTTACGTGCTGCAGTAATGTGCTGTTCAGAAACGTCTGCTTCAGTCGAATGTGTCGCCACACGAATGGTTGCCACACCTACATCATGCGCCATTTTCAGATGATCAACTGTTCCAATACCTGGCAATAACAGTGCAGAAACTTTTGCCTGTTTCAGGTTTGGAATCACTGCTTTCAGATATTCTTCATCAGTAGCGGCTGCAAAACCATAGTTCACAGAGTTACCACCTAAGCCATCACCGTGTGTGACTTCAATTAAAGGCACACCTGCATCATCCAAAGCAGTGGCAATCGCAACCATTTGCTCTGGCGTGGTTTGATGGCGCATTGGGTGCATACCATCACGTAAAGTCATATCATTAATAATAATCTTAGACATTTTGGTATTCCTTAAGCTTCAGCAGTTTTGAAAACGTGTTCTGCAAACATTTCTGCAGTACGTGCAGCCGCTGCAGTCATAATGTCTAGGTTACCTGCATATTTAGGCAAGTAATCACCCAAACCTTCAACTTCCAAGAAAATTGAAACACGGTTGCCATCAAAAACAGGGCCGTTTACAAGTTTGTAACCCGGTACATATTTTTGCACTTCTTTAATCATGGCATGCACAGATGCTGTAATCGCTGCCTGATCTGGCTCACCTTCCACTAAGCAGTGAACGGTATCACGCATCATTAAAGGTGGCTCAGCTGGGTTAATGATGATGATGGCTTTACCTTGTTTTGCACCGCCAACTTCTTCAATCGCGCCTGCAGTGGTACGGGTAAATTCATCAATGTTTTTACGTGTACCCGGCCCCACAGATTTAGTTGATACCGTTGCAATAATTTCACCGTATTCCACAGGTTGAACGCGAGAAACTGCAGCCACCATAGGAATTGTTGCCTGACCACCACAAGTCACCATGTTGACGTTTGGCACTTCGCCCGCTTCAAGCAATGCTTCAAGGTTCACTGGCGGTACGCAGAATGGGCCAATTGCCGCAGGCGTTAAGTCAATCATCAACACGCCAAGCTCATTCAGTTTGCGGCTATTTTCTGCATGCACATAAGCAGAAGTTGCATCAAAAGCAATTTTAATGTCATCTTCAAGTACGTGAGGAAGAAGACCATCTACACCGTCACTTGTGGTTTTTAAACCCATTTTTGCCGCACGAGCTAGACCTTCAGAGGTTGGGTCAATTCCCACCATCCACACAGGCTCTAACCATTCACTGCGTTGTAATTTATAAAGCAAATCTGTACCAATATTACCTGGACCGATCATTGCACATTTAATCTTTTTCATGCATGTACTCTCTTAGAATCTCGATTTATTCCGCAGCAAACGCAGCTGTCACTGAACCAAAGCCTTCAATTTCGACTTTAAATTCTTCACCTGGCTGTGCAACAACCATAGGACCTAAAGCACCAGTTAAGATGATGTCGCCTTTTAACAATGGACGACCACGGCACACCATTTCATCGGCCAACCACACGGCAGCGTTTAATGGATTTGCTAAACAAGCTTTACCCACGCCTTGAGAAACTACTTCTTCACCACGGGTCATCACCATTTTGCAGTTCACCAAATCCAGATTTTCTAGCTTGACTGGTTTTGAACCTAAAACGAATGCAGCAGAAGATGCGTTATCGGCTACGGTATCAATCAAACTGATTTTCCAGTTTTCAATACGGCTATCGACTACTTCAATGGCAGGCAAGGCATATTCAGTCGCGCTGATAATGTCCGCATACGTGTGTTTTTCTTTGGTTAGGTCTTGGTTAATCACCAATGCAATTTCTGCTTCTACTTTTGGCTGAATCAGCAAACCTGCAGGAATCGCTTCACCATCACCATAAGCCATATCGGCAAACAACATGCCAAAGTCAGGCTGATCTACACCCAGTTGTGCTTGAACCACTTTAGAGGTCAAACCAATTTTACGCCCCACCAAACGACGACCTTCTTTTAAGGCACGTTCGGTATTCACTTCTTGAACGGCATAGGCAATATCTACGTCAGCACTTTCACCACCAAGTTCTGGGCGGATTGGCGCAATCGCAGTTTGAGAGAGTTCGGCAGTACGTAATGCTTGCGCAACTGATTCAACAACAGCAGAATTCGACATCAATGTTTCCTTAAACTGCAAAAATTGGGCATATACCCCGAGGTGTTGGAAAGGTAATAATAGAAAATAGGGATGATGACCCCGATCTTGTCCATTTTCAGGACAAGCTATCCAGCTCAGAGGTATGTAAACTGATTAAGAATCGGAAAAATGGCGGGTTTATGCCAATACTTATTTTCTTTTTTTCAATAGCTATTAGCTATTAATCTATTTTTATAAAAAGCAAGCAAAACAGTTGTCTGTAGGCTATGACATTATTTTCCGAGTCATTGACTCGGCAATTCGCAGCAATCTTAAAATGTCTTAATCCTAACTTTAGACTAAAAGCTAAGCCTTTTTATGACGCTCCCAAAAGTACATAAAAAAAGAGCAACCTGAAATTTTTCAAGTTACTCTAATTTCAAATTCATCTAAATTGTTTTACTGGGTTTAACTCGCCTGACGTAAACGATATTGCTGCACTAAAAAATCATGCAAACTCGGCACATCATCTGCAATGGTTAAAGGCTGATAACGCTGCAACACCTCTACACTATGCACGCCATAACTCACGCCTACACGCGGCATAGCAATATTTTGTGCCATTTCTAAATCGTAAGAAGTGTCACCCACCATAATCGCTTGCCCGACCTGCACATCGGTACTGCTCAAAATTTCCTGCAGCATTAAAGGATCAGGTTTAGATTTGGTTTCACTTGCAGCACGTGTCGCCACAAACAAATCCTGACTTTGGGTTTGCGCCAACACTCGGTCTAAACCTTTACGGCTTTTGCCTGTTGCCACTGCCAATTTCAGTCCCAAACCTGACAACTCATCGAGCATATCTGCCACACCCTCAAACCAAGCATCGGTTTTTGAGTGTTCGACATAGTGTTCTGAATAGCACTGCAAAATCGCTTGATGCAGCTCTGGCACTTCAGAAAATAAACGCTGTGCCACTTCAGGCAAACCCAAACCAATAATACTTTTAGCCGCAGCATCGGTCAGGGGTTGCTGAAATTGTTGTGCTGCGAACTGCAAACTCGCCACAATTTGACCGACGGAATTAAATAAGGTGCCATCCCAATCAAAAATGATGAGTTCTACAGGTTTGTTCATATTAGATTCCTAGATTTGATTCGGCTTTTAAATTCCCTCGCTTTACCTTAACTCAAAAGGATAAACGACCAAGAATCAGCACATATATCACAACAAATATTCGATACGCGAAGGGCGACATGGATGTCGCCGTTTCGCTGTGGCACAGAGATGTTCCATCAGCGAAACAAAAGTTTTTTGTTACTTTTCATCTTTGAAAAGTAAGGCATAGCCTATACACCAAAAATTTAAATTAAAAACTTTAAAATGTGGCAGTGAATTACCCCTGAAAACCTCATCTCCTTGTTGCGAAACAATGTTCCTCATCTTTAAAAAGAAGCAAGCTGCTATCGCACAACAGAGAGTTACAAAAATTAAAACTCAGGTGGCGCCGTCGGCTTATCCGCCTTTTGCGCTCTCAACTGCGCCACCAAACTCTGCATATCTTCAGGTAAAGGCGCTTCAATCACAGGATAGCCTGGAATTTCCAAACGCATGGCATGTAAGCACAAACGACGTGGCGCAGGACCCCGATATTCAGTTTGATGACCATATTTATCATCACCCACCAACGGATGCCCAATGCTTAAACCATGCACACGAATTTGATGGGTACGTCCTGACAACGGCGAAGCATATACCAAGCTTGCATGCATAAAACGCTCAGCCACATTCCACTGGGTTTTAGACTCTTTACCTTCTTTAGATACACGTACACGACGTTCGCCATTCGCCAATTCATAACGATGCAACGGCGCATCAATCAATTGTTGATCCAAACTCACCTGCCCTTTGACAATCGCAGCATAAGTTTTTTGGATTTTATGTTCGCGCAATAAATCTTGCAGGGTTTTTAAGGTACTGCGTTTTTTGGAAATCATCACCAAGCCTGAAGTATCACGGTCAATACGGTGAATCAATTCCAAATATTTTTTACCTGTCGCAGCACGTAAGCCTTCAATCAACCCGTAGGCAACGCCACTGCCGCCATGGACTGCAATGCCCGAAGGTTTATTCACCACCATCAAGCCTTCATCTTCATAAACCACACGGCTCAATAAACCCTGTGCCACCTTGTCTGAAATTGGAGCAGCACTGTCGTCTTTTTGTTCATAGCGAATCGGCGCCACACGAATTTGATCGCCAATATTCAGTTTGGTTTCTGCTTTAATGCGCTTTTTATTGACCCGCACCTGCCCTTCACGAATCAAACGATAGATGCGACTTTTAGGCACCCCTTTTAAACGACTAAACAAAAAATTATCGATGCGTTGACCCGCTTGATGCTCATCCACTTCAAACCAAGTGACACTTTGCCATTGTTGGGTAGAATTCATACAGTTAAGAGACCTAATAAAATACTAAAATTGATTAAAAACTGATCATTTAGGCTATGCTTTACACAAGAAACATAAGCTTAGCCCATAGGCAGATGATGCAAGGTTTGATATAGTCAGCGCACGGAAACCATCGTCAGTGGGTTCACGTTGAATCTTTTCAGGTTTTTCTGAAATAGAGCAATCAACCAACATCCCACTACATACGAGCAGGTCCCAAAAGAATTATGCCGACGCCGAAGGCTTATTATATCGGCAAAAAAGCAAACTGTTGCGTTTAATTGTACCTCAGGTACATAAATCAGTTTGCCTGAAAAAATATGTCGCCAACTCTAGTTGGTTTTTAAACGTAAACTGATACACATCAGATTAGTCGCACCCTGAAAACCACTTCAGGCTAAAGCGTTTGATGTATTGGATCTGCACAATTTGTAAAGATACGACGATAATTCCGTATCAAGACACTCTATCTATGAAAGAAGAGATGATCTTCGAGCAATGTGACAGTGAAAGTTACACACATCCAATACACCGCTCGTCCGCCAGTGAAGCGATCAGGTGACTTTATCCGTTTAAAGGTTAAAGCCGTATTGCCATCATCAATACGTGAATCATACACCGCAGCCCCACACAAAAAGGCCGGTAAAAAAAACTCAGACCACAATTGGTTTTTTTGAGATCTGAGCAGTTGATCCGTGATGCTTGATGTTCGCTACGTGTCTAGCGATTTTTTGCTGTGTATCACTATTAGGTGTTACACCCATGAAACGTATGTTGATTAATGCAACACATGCCGAAGAAATTCGCGTTGCACTTGTCACTGGTCAGCGTCTTTACGATTTCGATTTAGAAAATCGTACCCGTGAACAAAAAAAATCGAATATCTACAAAGGTCATGTGACCCGTGTAGAACCTTCTTTAGAAGCCGTATTTGTTGAATACGGTGCAGGTCGCCAAGGCTTCCTGTCGATGCGTGAAATCGCAAACTCTTATTACAAAGCCGACCCTCGCCAAACTTCTAATATTCGTGAACTGATCACTGAAGGCACTGAGCTTTTGGTACAGGTAGAAAAAGAAGAACGTGGCAACAAAGGTGCTGCGCTCTCTACCTTCATTTCTTTGGCTGGTCGTTATTTAGTGCTTATGCCAAATAACCCGAAAGGTGGCGGTATCAGTCGTCAAATTTCAGGTTCTGTGCGTGAAGAACTCAAAGAAATGTTGGCATCTTTAAACGTGCCACGCGGCATGAGCGTGATTGTACGTACTGCGGGCATTGGTCGTTCACAAGAAGAATTACAGCTTGATTTACAACACTTGCTTGACCTTTGGGCGCAAATTCAAAACACCGCAAGCTCTGGCCCATCGCCAATGTTGGTACACCAAGAAGCAGGTGTGGTGACACGTGCGATTCGTGACTACTTACGTGATGATGTTGCCGAAATTTTAATTGACTCAGAACAAGCTTATAACGAAGCCTATAACTTCGTAAAAGCCGTGATGCCACGTCAATTAGACAAGCTAAAAACCTATACTTTAAATGAGCCGCTATTCGCGCATTTTGGCATCGAAAGCCAAATTCAAACAGCTTATGAGCGTGAAGTGAAATTGCCTTCAGGCGGCTCAATTGTCATTGACCAAACTGAAGCATTAGTTTCAATTGACATCAACTCGGCTAAGTCTACCCGTGGTCAAGATGTTGAAGATACTGCGCTTAATACCAACCTTGAAGCTGCCGAAGAAATTGCGCGTCAATTGCGTTTACGCGACATCGGTGGTTTGGTGGTCATCGACTTTATCGACATGACCAAAGACCGCAACCAACGTATGGTTGAAGCCAAACTTCGTGAAGCAACACAAAGTGACCGCGCACGTATTCAATTTGGTCAATTATCACGTTTTGGTTTAATGGAAATGAGTCGTCAGCGCTTACGTCCATCACTTGAAGAAGCGACTGGTTACGTTTGCCCACGCTGTCACGGTACAGGCATGGTACGTGACCTACGCTCTCTTTCACTTTCAATTATGCGTAAAGTGGAAGAAATTGCCCTGCGTGAACGTCATGGTGAAGTTCAAGTCGAAGTACCTGTTGAAATTGCAGCATTCTTACTGAATGAAAAACGTCACAGTCTGGTTTACCTTGAGCAAACTTCAAATGTGCGTGTGACTGTATTACCTCACCCACACTTAGAAACCCCGCATTACGAAATTTCGTATAATCCTGAAGGCTTTGCACCAACCAGCTATGAACGTACTGAAGCAACTCGTTCAAGCGAAAAAGAGTTGGGTTATGAATCTTCTGAATGGCATTTAGAAGAAGCCGATCAATCGCACAGCCACGCTGCTGCACCTGCGGCAGAAAAAACTTCTGCAAGAAAACCACAAGCAGCACAGCAAAATAAAGCATCTGCACAACAGCAGCTTGCACCTGCGGCAGCCACAACAGCTGCAAGCCCATGTGCATGGTTAGAAAACCTGTTTGTTCAAAAGCAAGCCAGCACCATTGATCAAGCACGTAGTGCCAACAATGCGGCGGCAGCCATTGAGCAAATGGTAAATAGCGGTGCCGTGAGCCGTGGTCAGTTTGGTCAAATTGCAACTGCATCTGCTGCCCCTGCTGCAAGCAGTCAAAATGTATACCTTACACCATCGACAGTGGCACAAAAAACTGAACGTGACTCTGCAGAGAAATCTGCTGAACGTGAAGACAAACCGGCTCCGCGTCACAACAACAAAAAGCCGCGTCATAGCAACAACAATAACAACAAGCACAAAGAGCAACGTGAGCCACAAACTCAGCACGACAATCAACAACATCAAGTGCATGAAGAAGTGGTTCAGATGTCGCGTCAGGAGCAACGTCAGGAAGCGCGTGAAAACAAACGCAATTCTCGTCGTCAGCACAGCAATGACCAAGCACCGCAGCAGCAAGAAGCTCAAAATAACAATGAGCAGCAAAATGCCGTGCCACGTCGTGACCGTCGTAACCAGCCTCGTCCAGAACGCCCAAATCGTCACCGCGACCCAAGCGTATTGAATGAGCAAGCACCTACCGCAGTGGCTTCTAATCAGCCGAAAGTGGACTTAATTGATGCACCGCGTCAAGAGTTCAACACGACGGCTTTGGTGGTGAATGTCGATCAGGCTCAAACTGAAATTGTGGCATTGAATGCTGCGCCAGTAGCGGCTGAACCAGTGACAGCAGTAGAAGCAACTGTGCTTGAAACGGTTACTGAACCAACTCAAGCTGTTGCAGTGGTAGAAGCTGCAGCCGTTGTTGCAGAAGAAACAGCTGCACCTGCGGAAGCTCAAGCACAACCGACTGCGCCTGCAAAACGTGCCAGCAATGACCCGCGTCAGCGTCGTCGTCAGCAACGTGAAGGTCAAGCGCAGCAAGTAACTGCACCAAAGTTAACACCTTCACAGGTGCCAACTTTAGCGCAATACAGCATTGGTAGCCTGATTCGCCACGTATATGGCGAAGATTGTTCAGTTCTGATTGAACAGTTTGGTTTAATTCCAACGTTCAATCGTGCTTTGCAGAAGTTCACTGACGAGTATGCTGCAAGCCTTGTTAGCACTGCGCCTGTGGCAGAGAAAAAACCTGTCACTCGTGATGTGGAAGTTGCCAAAGCTGCTCCTGAAGCTGAGCCTGCACCTGTGTTAGACCTAACACCACCAAAACCAGTGTCAGATAAGCGTGTTGCCAACGATCCGCGTGAGCGTCGTCGTTTAGCCAAACAAGCTGCTGAGCAAGCATTGGAACAAGCCAAGCAAGCACAGGCAGTAGAAAAAGCTGAAGCGGAAAGCACACCTGCAGCAGAGCCAACGACTGAAGTTGTGGCAGCTACAGAAGGATCTGTAGAAGCAAGTTCTACGGTAGAAACGTCTGCAACAGTAAGCACTGAAGTCGAAGCAACTACAGAAGTAAACCCTGAAGCAGTGGCTACAACTGAAGCTACTCAGCCTGAGTTGAACGCGCAAGACGACCTTGCACAAGCTGTCACTGAAACTGCAGCAGCGCAAGAAGAAACTGCCGTTGAAGTGGTCGCACCTGTACAAGCGGAATTGGCTGTAGACGACCCAGTCGAAACTGCTGAATCTGAACAGGACAAAGCAGAGAAAGAGAAAACTGCGCGTCCGCGTCGTCCACGTGGCCGTCCACCTAAAAAAGTAACTCCGCCAACTGAGTCGTAATTCGCACTTTTGCAGCGGAATAAAAAAATCCAGTCATTTTAATGGCTGGATTTTTTTTGCTACTTTAGAGCCAACGCGGTGCTGACTTAAATTTAAGCGAGCTAATTTGAACTTAGGTGTTTTTGATTTTTAACAGCTTTTCTAAAAACACCTAACAAAGCTGAAAAATTAGGTTGATTGCACTAGGACTTAGGGATTACAAAACAACAAGACGTGATGCTGTGCAGATGCAACGGATGATGACAAAAACAGGATTCTTATGAACCAGATGACAAAAAGCGATTTAATTGGCTTAACGGATGTTGCGGCAAAAATTCCGCAGTTTATGACTAAAGTGCCTCACCTGATCACAGGGTTAAAGCAAGCCTATTTACGCACACCCAACACGCCTGCAGGCTTAGGTCTAGCATTTGAAAAAGCCGTGCATCGTAACCCGCATGGCTGTGCACTAGTGTTTGAAGATCAGCAGTACAGCTATTTACAGCTCAATGCTTGGGCCAACCAAATTGCCCATTACTATTTAAGCATAGGTGCACGTAAAGGTGATGTCATTGCGGTGATGTTGGAAAATCGCCCTGAATTAATTGCCAGTGTCATTGGCTTAGCAAAAATTGGCGTTACCGTGGCTTTGGTCAATACCGCACAAGTTGCCAAAGTTTTGGCGCACAGCATCAATTTAGTCAAACCAATTGCCGTGATTGTGGGGGAAGAATGTCGTCAAGCCGTTGCCGATATTCGCCAAGAACTTGAGCTTACAGAAAATCGACTGTATTGGTTTGCAGATCAAAATACCCGTACCGATGCTGGCACTGCCCCTGAAGGTTTTCAAAATTTAGCGCAATGCATTGCATCATTCCCAAGCTTTAACCCTGCCACCACACAGTCAGTACAGGGCAAAGATGGGCTGTTTTATATCTATACCTCAGGTACAACAGGCTTACCTAAAGCGGTGATTTTCACCAATAGCCGTTGGACGTTGGCTTATGGTACCTATGGTCATGTCTTGGGTTTAAATCAGGATGATGTGATGTACTGCACTCTGCCGCTGTACCACGCCACAGGCATTGTGGTGTGCTGGTGTGGCGTAATTGCAGGCAGTGCCACCTTTGCCATCCGTAGAAAATACTCCACTTCATGCTTCTGGCAAGATGTACACAAATTCAATGCCTCTGCGATTGGCTATGTGGGCGAATTGTGCCGTTATTTAATGGATGCGCCTGCTTCTGATTTAGAGCGTGGGCATCGTGTGACCAAAATGATTGGCAATGGCATGCGTCCTAATATTTGGAGCAAATTCAAAACACGCTTTGGTGTTCAGGAAATTCTGGAACTGTATGCATCTAGCGAAGGCAACGTCGGTTTTAGCAACGTGTTTAACTTTGACAACACGGTTGGTTTTTCACCGACACCTTATGCGGTCATTCAGTTTGATAAAGAAAAAAATGAACCCGTACGCGATGCCAAAGGCAAATGCATGAAAGTCAAAAAAGGCGAAGTCGGCTTATTGATTGGAAAAATCACCCGTCGCTCACCGTTTGATGGCTACACCGACCCTGAAAAAAACAAGGCGGTGATGATGCAAAACGTGTTTAAACAAGGCGATGCCTATTTTAACACGGGCGATTTAGTCCGCGACATTGGCTTCCGTCACGCCCAGTTTGTTGATCGTTTAGGTGATACCTTCCGCTGGAAAGGTGAGAACGTATCCACCACAGAAGTAGAAAACATTGTCAGTGACTATGAAAAAATTGCTGAAGCTGTCGTGTATGGCGTTGAAATCCCACATACCAATGGTCGTGCAGGTATGGCTGCGATTACCTTAAACGAAGGCTGCCAGTTAGATGAACAAGACTTGCGTCAAATGCTGGTGGAGTTTAAAAAAGCAATGCCCGCTTATGCAGTACCCGTTTTTTTACGCATTCAAAAGCAAATGCAAACCACAGGTACATTTAAATATCAGAAGAACACCCTGAAAACTCAAGGTTTTGATTTAAAACAGTGTGATGAAAAAATTCTGGTGTTATTGCCAAACCAATCTGCTTATTGCGAGCTGACCCAAGAAATTTACGACAATATTCAACAGTATCAATATCGCTTCTAAGCCACTATGTTGCCTATTTTTTGATTAGATACGACAAATTTGTTGCATTTATAATCAAACATAGGCAACTTTTTTATTTTTTACTTGCGCTCGCTTCATATCTTGCTACAATACGCTCCATCAAACGAAGTGGTGCTTAAAACCCTCTGGTTTTTCTTGCACTTCACAATCAAGCCTGCTTGATTGCTGGTTCAGGGTCGTTAGCTCAGTCGGTAGAGCAGCGGACTTTTAATCCGTTGGTCCCGCGTTCGAATCGCGGACGACCCACCATTTCCTTGATCAACCTTAGATGGGTCGTTAGCTCAGTCGGTAGAGCAGCGGACTTTTAATCCGTTGGTCCCGCGTTCGAATCGCGGACGACCCACCATCTTCTTCAAGGTTGATACTTTAAAAATGATCATCGTCATTTTTACTCCTCTGGGTCGTTAGCTCAGTCGGTAGAGCAGCGGACTTTTAATCCGTTGGTCCCGCGTTCGAATCGCGGACGACCCACCATTCCTTCTAAAAAATCTTTAAATTACCAGTCATCACAGCACTGTTCTGTGGATCGTGCAGTTTCGTAATTTACTATAGAATTCCCGTATTCTGCCCTGTTTGACTAACACTTTTATCCACTACACCTTGCTCAATTCAGTTGTAGACGATGTGCCATCATTGATAAATCATACTTTACACATCCCAAATAAAAACTTGATGTAAAAAAACAAAAGCCCAAAAGTTTTTCACGAATGGGCTAAGAATTGAATGAGCGAATAATTAACTTGCTCTGATTAAATGATAGTTTTGCGAAGGTAAGGGATTGCTTTTAAAGTATTCACGATTATTTTCTGTTGCAATCGCAATTTTGTTTTTATCCATAATTAAATTATGGTCTTGATCAACATTATAGTAAAAGTTCACCCCAGAGGCGCGTGCCACCACAATTTGATGCGCGTCTTCATCATAGAACCATAAATCTTTGCGGTATTTTTTTTTATTGTCGTAACTGATTTGCCCCGCATTGACAAAAATACGATGCGCTGTCCCATCAGGCAATAAGGTCAGAATATAATCGACTTTTCCGCTTTCGCACATAACAAACTTATCTTCACAGCTAATCTGAATGGTATAGCGTCCCACATAAGTCAGATGATTCTCGGGAATATGATGTTCCGTTGCAGCCGTTTGTATGGGTGCGATTGCCTGCCCTGCCACCTCAGTCAGTCTTTTGGTTTCTGCCTGTTCTGTATATTTTTGCACGGCAGCTTGCTCAAGTTGTGAATCATCGCATCCAAGCAATGCCACTGCACTCCATATTGAAACTGCGCAAATATTTGATTTAGCTGACACACTATCCCTCATATAGAGTGACCAGACTGAATACTCAGTCCTATTCAAACCACTGAATAGGCAGCTCGATGTAAGCCATGCTTTTCCTCAATCCTTTGTGGTCAAGCGCTTACTCTGCCCATCGCTTCTTTAGGATATTTTAGGTGGATGCTGGTTTAAGCAACACCAAATGTTACATAACTTTACTAATTGCCTTGCTTACCGCCCTTTAAAAACCCAAGTGCATCACCATTTTTATTTTATATATAGATGATGTGCTGTGAAGCTAAACATCAGCCTGTATTTATTTTGAATTTTAGATCTCTTAAGGAGAATTAGATGGCCAATGTTGGTTTATATCGCTCAAACCGCTCAAATATGATTGCTGGGGTTATGGGTGGTATTGCTGAACGTTTTGGTTGGAACGCAAATTTACTGCGCTTAATTTTTGTGATTGTTTCCGTGATGAGCGCTGCCTTTCCTGGCATTTTGGTGTATTTGGTGTTGTGGTTGGTGATTCCTAAACAAAACCAGTCGAATACAACAAACTATACTCAGGGCTACACAAGACCTGTGCGCACGGTCAATCCTGATCAAGACCGATAAACGGTATTGAAATTTTAAAGACTGACCATATTTAAAGATTCATAGGCTTGAATCATTTACCGATTCACTTGTAGACACCACCCTATTCACACAACTTTCTTCTTTTTCGCTACGATTGCTCCCCCAAGCATCGTAGCTTTTTTTTGCCTTTCAACCTGCAATATATTTTAAAAGTCACAGCATTTCAGGATTGAGTCGTGTTGAATACACATCGACAATGCGAGTCTATTAATTGGTCTTTACAGCAAGCTGTTGATTCAAGACGGCAATCATATCGGCACGGCTAATGATCCCCACCAAACGCTGCTGCTCTACCACAGGAATGTAGTTAAAAGAGCGCTCGACAAAGTACGGCACAAGGTCTTGAATACTTTGTTGCGGTTGCACCGTGACCACTTGGCGTAACATGATATGTTTCACTTGATGTTTCCAGCTATACGGCAAATCTGTTGCGTGTTTAAACCATTCCACTACTTCATACAGCGCCAAAGTTCCAACCAAATGTTGCTCTGTATCAATGACAGGTAAACTCATTAAATTCATGTGTTTGAATTTTTCTAAAGCACTGTGAATATCCTCATCTTGCTGCAAACTGACCACATCTTTACTCATAATATCGGCACAAGTCAGTGCTTGAGTTTGTCGTTCACTGGCTTTGTGTTGCGCTTCTAAAATGATTTTTTGTAAGTCGTATTCACTAATATCTAGCAACTGGGTTTGTGCATCTAAAACATCTTGAATATCTTGCGGCTGAATAGTGGCTTTTTGAGTAGGCGTTGGGTCTTGGGTACGTTGATTCAACTGTGGCGTTTGAGGATAAGGCTTGCCAATCATGCGGTTAAATACAATTGCAATCACCATCAGCAAAACTGAATTAAGCAGCACAGGATAAAAGATGAAGTGATAACCCAGCTCACGCACGGCATCTCCGCCAAGCACTGCGGTAATGGCCACTGCTCCACTCGGTGGATGCAGCGAATCGGTGGTCATCATCAAGAAAATAGATAAAGCCACAGCCACACTAAAGGCTTCGGTTAAATTTGGAATATATAAAGCACAGCTCACGCCCATAATTGCTGCAATACTGTTCCCAACTACAATATTCCACGGCTGCGCCAAAGGACTGGCAGGCACAGCAAACAACAATACCGAAGATGCACCCATTGGCGCGATATACCATGCGTTAATATCGCCCAACACCCACCAACTGATCAGGGAAGATAATGCCAAACCCAATAATGCGCCCAAACCACAAAGTAGGCGTTCTTTTAACGGCAATACTTTAAAATTGGGTTTCAGCGTATTCAGCCAATCAAGTTGTGAATGAAACACGGGCAGGCAATCCAGTGGTGACAATTGGACAAGATTATAAGGCAATCATTCAGTAAGATGTATTTGTTTTATATCTTTCATTTATCAGTGAATTTGTAAAACCCCAAACAACCAACCGCTAGTTGTGCTTTAACCTTTGCCAGCACCCCGCAAAATCCTTATAATTGAGCACAATTTTTCTCTAATTTTAAGTGGATGACCATGAGTCGCGCCATATCGCATATTGATACCTTTCAAGGCTTAATTCTTGCCTTACAAAACTACTGGGCGGAGCAGGGCTGCGTCGTTTTACAACCTTACGATATGGAAATGGGTGCAGGGACATTCCACACTGCCACTTTCCTACGTGCTTTAGGTCCAGAAACATGGAACGCGGCGTATGTACAACCATCTCGTCGTCCTAAAGATGGTCGTTATGGCGAAAACCCGAACCGCTTACAACACTACTATCAATTTCAGGTGGTGCTGAAACCAAACCCAGACAACATTCAACAGTTGTATTTAGATTCTTTAAAAGCAATTGGAATTGACCCATTGGTGCATGACATTCGCTTTGTAGAAGATAACTGGGAATCTCCAACTCTTGGCGCTTGGGGCTTGGGTTGGGAAGTATGGCTAAACGGCATGGAAGTGACTCAGTTTACTTACTTCCAGCAAGTCGGTGGTGTTGAGTGCTACCCTGTAACAGGCGAAATCACCTACGGTCTTGAACGTCTGGCAATGTACTTGCAAGGTGTAGACTCAGTTTACGACTTGGTTTGGACTAAAGGACAGTTTGGTACTGTAACGTATGGCGATGTGTTCCATCAAAACGAAGTTGAACAATCGACCTATAACTTTGAATACGCACCTGTAGAAAAAATGTTTGAACTGTTTGACTTCTATGAAGTAGAAGCGAGCCATTTAAATGCAGCAGAATTACCGCTACCTGCTTATGAGCAAGTGATTAAAGCATCTCACTGCTTTAACCTCTTGGATGCGCGCGGTGCAATTTCTGTGACTGAGCGTCAGCGTTATATTTTACGTGTCCGTACTTTGGCACGTTCTATTGCACAAAGTTATGTGGCTGCACGTGCAAAATTAGGCTTCCCAATGGCTGAACCACATTTACGTGATGAAGTCTTGGCACAATTAAAAGCACAGGTTGAAGCGGAAGCCAAAGCGCAAAATACTGAGGAAAGCAAATAATGTCTAAACATACAGTTTTATTTGAACTCGGTTGCGAAGAACTCCCACCGAAAAGCTTAAAAACCTTACGTGATGCACTACTTGCAGAAACTGAAAAAGGTTTAAAAGATGCAGGCTTGGCTTTTGATGCAATTGAAGCCTATGCAGCACCACGTCGCTTGGCACTTAAAATTGCTAATGTTGATGCCGCACAAGCAGACACACAAAAACGCTTTGACGGCCCTGCTGTTCAAGCTGCTTACGATGCCGAAGGCAAACCAACCAAAGCCCTTGAAGGCTTTATGCGCGGTCAAGGCATTACTGTAGATCAAGTATCTACATTCCAAGCAGGTAAAGTTGAAAAAGTGTGCTACTTAAAAGACGTGAAAGGTCAAAGCCTTGATGCGTTATTGCCACACATTTTACAAACAGCATTGGACAACCTGCCAATTGCAAAACGTATGCGTTCTGCTGCAAGCCGTACTGAATTTGTGCGCCCAGTAAAATGGGTCGTTTTACTTAAAGATCATCAAGTAATTGAAGCAACGATTCAAGACCATCAGGCAGGTAATGTCACTTATGGACATCGTTTCCATGCACCTGAAGCAATCACCCTTGCACATGCAGATGAATACCTTGAGAAGTTAAAAGCAGCGCACGTTGTCGCTTCTTTTGAAGAGCGTCAAGCGATCATTGATCAGCAAGTAAAAGCATTAGCGGATGAAGTGAATGCGATTGCAATTGTTCCTGCGGATCTACGTGACGAAGTCACTGCACTGGTTGAATGGCCGGTAGCTTTACGTGCCAGCTTTGAAGAACGCTTCCTTGCCGTTCCTCAAGAAGCCCTGATCACTACCATGCAGGATAACCAGAAGTATTTCTGTCTGGTGAATGCTGAAAACAAATTACAGCCTTACTTCATTACCGTTTCAAACATTGAGTCTAAAGACCCGACTCAAATTATTGAAGGTAATGAAAAAGTGGTGCGCCCACGTTTGTCTGATGCTGAATTCTTCTTCTTGCAAGACCAAAAACAACCACTTGCATCACGCAAAGAAAAATTGGCCAACATGGTTTTCCAAGCGCAATTGGGCACACTTTGGAACAAGTCTGAACGCATTGCCAAACTGGCTGTTGCTTTGGCGCCAATTACGGGTGCAAATCCGCAAGATGCAGAAAAAGCTGCTTTACTTGCAAAATGCGACTTAACCTCTGAATTGGTGGGTGAATTCCCAGAACTTCAAGGGATTGCGGGAACTTACTACGCACGTCTTGAAGGTGAAAATGACGAAGTTGCAGAAGCACTGGGTGAACAATACTTACCTAAATTTGCGGGTGATGTGCTTCCTAAAACCAAAACAGGCACGACGATTGCCCTTGCAGACCGTTTAGACACGCTCACAGGTATTTTTGGTATTGGTCAAGCACCGACAGGTTCTAAAGACCCATTTGCATTGCGTCGTTCTGCGATTGGTATTTTGCGCCTTGTAACAGAAAACGGTTTAGATGTTTCAATTGAAGACTTAATTAAACTAGCCTTAGCTGCTTATGGTGATGTCTTGAAAGACCACGACAAGACTTTGGCAGATGCAGTCGCATTCCTTGAAGGTCGTTACCGTGCGAAATACGAAGATCAAGGTGTTGCGGTAGATGTGATTCAAGCCGTTCAAGCTTTATCACCAAAATCTCCACTAGATTTTGATAAGCGTGTGAATGCAGTAAATCACTTCCGTGCCTTGCCTGAAGCGGCTGCATTGGCTGCTGCAAACAAGCGTGTTGCCAACATTTTAGCCAAAGAAACCGCGCCTGAAGGTACTGTCGTTGAAGTAAACTTGGTAGAAGATGCAGAAAAAGCATTATTCGCTGAACTTGCAAAAATCACACCTGTGGTTGAGCCATTATTGGCAGCAAAAGACTACACCACTGCACTTTCTCAATTGGCTGCATTACGTGCGCCTATTGATGCCTTCTTTGACAGTGTCATGGTGATGGCAGATGATGCTGAGTTGAAAGCCAACCGCTTACGTTTACTCGCGCAGTTACGTGATTTATTTACACGTGTTGCAGATGTAAGTGTGTTGCAGCACTAAAGTCTTAATTACTTGTAAATTAAAAGAAACCCCGCTATAAATTAGTGGGGTTTTATTTATGTGGGTAAAAATGAGTAAGTTAGAAAAGGGTGAAATAGCTCTATTTAAATATAATAAATTAAGATTTTCTTTTGCAAATTTAAACGCTGGTGATCAACAAATATTAACTAGTGATCCATGGTCGTTAATTAACTCACATCTCCAACAAAAAGTATCAAAAAGCCGTGGTGAAAATAAAGTTTTTCTCGAACGTGCATTATATTTTTCTTCTCTTGCAGAGTCCTTTTACAAAGCAGCTAATAGTGTCTTACTGCCTACAAGAGCCACTCTTTTATACTATGGAATGCTCAACTTAGTTAAATGCTTCCTTTCTTATAACAAAATTGAGCTTGAAACAGTTCATGAGCATCATGGCTTAAACTTACCTCTTGGCACTGAAGGAGTAATTCAGGTAAAACCTAAAACCAATGAAGGCGTGAACATATTTGCTATATTTTCAGAAATACTTGGTAAAAAAATTAATCACCCATTAAACATAAACTTTCGTCAAGCTGTAACAAATATTCCTGAAATTCACAGCCTCTGTCATAGCTTAAACTTAATAAATAAAAGAAAACTTTTACCCATTAATGTAGAGATTCTAACCAATTCAGAACACAATAAATTATTTACTGAAGTGATAATTGATAATGAACAAAAAACAAAAGTGGATATAACTAAGTTTCTCAAGGAGAAACGACTTAATTATTTTAAAGATGGATTCCCTCGTGAAGGAAAAATTGTATATAGATCTAAATACAGAAAATCATATACAAGAGAAAATACAAATACAATCTATCAAAATATCTTAAAAGAGTATTGTCAATTTGACATTACGCCAATCCTAACCAACACAGGCTACCGCTATTATGTTGATTTAAAAGCAGCTGATTTACCTCATCTATCCTACACGTTGTTATCCATGTTTTATCTTGGCACGGTAGCACGTTACAGACCTAGTGAAGCCAATGAACTATTGCAGGGTACGTTAAGACCTGTAGTAAGTGAGTTTGTAAATATTTCACCCAATCAATTCCTTTATCAATTATGTTCTATCTTATTAGAAAAAGAATGCGTAATGCCTTTTTCATCTATTACCCCTATGAGTACTATATAAATCAGGAATAAACACCTCCAAAGAATACTATAGGCATTTCACTTCAGATTCCCTATACTCAACCTAACAACACTCAACAAGAAAACGAGCTTATGAAACTTAAAACACTCATTTTATCGGGTTTAACTTGCCTTTCTCTTAGTGCGTGTACTTCTGCACCTGTTATTCCGCAGCTTACTGCAGGTGTTTTACAAGAAGTGAAAAATATTGAAGTTTACCCAGACACTGTCAATAACAGCGCCAAACTCACAAAATTTATTGATAAATGCGTGATCGAATTTACAGGCACACTGCAAGCAGGTCGTTCTATTGAACAATGGGCATTTAAAGGCAATGCATTAATTTCAGCTGGTTCTGCAACATTTGCACAAGATGGGACTAGCATAGCAACTCACTTTGACTTGCATGATGCAACTGTGCAAAAGAACTTCATCACCTTACGCAACCATTTTCATAAAGATGCGCTTGCACAATGCAACTAAGCTAAAAACAGCTTTGAATGTATCTTGATGTAGCAAGATTGTTGGACTTTCAATATAAATACAGCATCGCTTGATATTTCAAACTAAGATGATAAAAGCAGTGTAGCCATTGCTGCCCTGCTTTAACAACTCTCCAGAGTAACAAGACCCACAATTTTATGTGGGTCTTCTTCTTTAAGTCTGAAACTCTGCCATAGTTTCAAGCACTTTAAAGTCTCAAACACTGTAAATTTCACCTAAAAACACATCATACTTGCGAAAAATAAACACTGCAGATCATCTAGGCTTTATACAATGCAGTACATTCCATTCAAAACCTTTCAACGACCAGTATTCGGCATCCTAAGAGGCACAGCACAATGAAAAAGATCAATATCAGCATTTGTATTGGACTATTGTTCAGTAGTGCTTCGGTGTGGGCACAAAGTAGTGCTGCACAAACTCAAAGTAATAAACCAATTCAGCCTTATGCAGACAATCCAAACCTCTTACATGTTTGGGCATATAAAACTCAGGAAGGTGTGATTCAGGCAGCACAAAAAGTCGGTGAAGTAACCGAAAAAGGTATTGAAAAAATTCGCCCATCGGCACATCAAGCTTTAGACAACGCCAAACAATTGGGCAGTCAGGGTGCGGCTCAAGCCAAACATACTGGGCAGCAACTTGCCAACAATGTAAATACTAAAATTCAGGAAACCAAAGAAGTGATTACAGGACAAAGTGATCATGCCGTGCCTATCTATCAAGCACCATTAAGCGCGCCTTCGCAGAATATCGCCCCTGCAGCCACCATTGCCGCACCTACTCAAGAAGCACAGACTCAGACTCCACCAAGTACAGATACTGAAGAAGAAATTAAAGTGATTAAGCTATAATTTTTTTGATTTATTGGTTTGCTCAAAATTATAAAAACAACTCAGTGCAAATAAAAAAGCCTGCATTTAATCTGCAGGCTTATTCATGTGATAGCGTATCGATTTTTGAATTTGTCGGAATACATAAGCGCCTAATCCCAACAATACCAACAAACCTAAAGCAAAAAATAGATAAGCCTTCGGCTCAGGCGCATCTGCAAACAAAGTCGCAGATAAAATGAAACTGGACAGCAAAACAAGCACAGCAGGCATCAACAACTTGGTCATACATACTACCCTTGGAATGATCAACAAAACCATGTTTTAAGATCATCTTAGCCCAATGGCAAAACAATACAAGTGTCTAAAATTTAAACCTTCTAAATAATGGATCAAACTTTGCAGCTTACTGTTCCAGTTCTAGGGTAAATTTGGCAGTATCTGGCAAATCTTCCACAAAGTCGTTGCCGCCAAACTCATCACTGCTCAGGTTCAAATCTTTATAGCTCAACACAAAATAGTCGCTATATTTTTTCAATATTAATGGGTGCATGCCTGCAGCAAGCGCATCTTGTTCCTTGCATAGTTTCATGACATGACGATCATTCATACTAATTAAATAGCGTTCATCATTCAGATAAATTTGCACCAAACCACTGCCCTTTGCATAAATCGGAATCAGGAATTTATGGTTTAAGGCAATTGCATGTGCGGCATAGCTCTCAATTTTTTGGCTGATGATGTTAAACACCAAACCATGACCAAAATGGTCGAGCAAGACATTACGATTTTCATACGGTAACTGAATTTGTAAGCCAAGTTTGTTTAAATCGTGCTGATCGACCTGTTTATTGCTAAGCAAGGAGCGAATCAGGTTTTGTTTCAACTTGGCATCAAAAAAGTTACTGTCTAGCTGTAAGTTATTGTATTTTAAAATACGACCTAAAGACCAGCGATGGTTCGGCAAGACATTTTCAATCACTTTACGATAGTAAAACTTGCTGTTTTTTTTCACCTTGCGAATTTTTTGGTAAAAGAACGGCGCATCAAAAGGATGGGTTAAAAAGTCATTCAGTAATTCAGAGTTGGCTAAAATCGCAATTGCATCATGCCCTGTAAATGGCAAATGTAAGGTATGTAAATGCGGAATTAAAGGCTGAATTTTTAAATAATGCCCACGATCTTCAGCATAATATTGGTCATAGACCACAATATATTCACGCTGTGCCGATACATCTTGCGCTTGAATGCGCATATTGGCATTTAAGTCTGCATGATAAAACATGTTATAGCGTGGGTCATGAATATCTTCAGGGTCAATTGAATATTGCGGCACCAAAGCCACAATGCGGTTTAAATCCAGCAAATTGGAATATTTAATTGCCGCATAGCCACCCATTGAGCCGCCATAGCCCACGCGAATTTTAAACGGAGCAATCAGGTCTTGAATGGCTGCCAACATGGCACGCATAGAAGCTTCAGGAAACCATGATTTTTCCTTAGGCATGACCCCAATCACATTAAAATGAAACTTTTCCAGTGATTTTTCGGCATTAATAGACGTTCCTTTGGCCCGTGTAATTAAATCGCCAAAAGAAAAAATCAGCTCCTGAGATGAGCCTTTCATGAAAATAGCGCGGATATGTCCGTCTTCAAAAATTATGTGTTTGTCCATTCCCACACCGGCGCCAAGGCGCTGAATTAAACCGTTACTTTAAACTTGAATACCCTGTACGCAAGTCCAAAAGTGAATATGTTATTTTATAGATGCACAGCAGATTAAAAATCGCAAAATATGACACAATCTCTACATCCTGCCGCACAACAAGGTTTTGCTTTAGGGGCAAACCTATATCAACAAGTTCGTCCCAGTTACCCGCAAGAAGTCGATGTTTTCCTGCAAGATCAGCTCCAAGTTCCACTTAATAGCAATATTGTAGACTTGGGTTCTGGCACAGGAAAGTTCCTGCCACATTTGCTCAAACTGACAACTCAGCTTATAGCGGTAGATCCGATTGCCAGCATGTTAGCCGAATTAGAACAACTTTACCCACAAGTTAAGACAATTCAAGCACGAAGTGAGCAATTACCACTGCACGATCAATGTGCAGATTTGGTGAGCTGTGCGCAATCTTTTCATTGGTTTGCCAATCTGCAAAGTTTAAAGGAAATTCACCGAATCTTAAAACCGCAAGGTCATTTGCTGTTAATTTGGAATCAACGTGATATTTCAGTCAATTGGGTCAATGCACTGGCAAAGATGATTTTGCCTTTTGAGGGCGATACACCGCGTTTTCACAATCAGGACTGGCGTCAGGTATTTGCCGATACAGATTTATTCCAACTTACTCACGAGCAGAAATTTCATCACACGCATGTTGGTACAGTTGAACAAGTCGTGTCTAAGCGTTTGCTTTCGACCAGTTTCATTGCTGCAATGCCAACTGAACAGCAACAACAACTCAAAACACAATTTGAACAATTAGTATTAGAATATACGAATAAGCATGTGCAAGATGAAATTGAATTTCCCTATTGCACACATTTGTATGTCTATCAAAAAGTTGAATGAGAGGGAGCAAATAAATGCAAATAACCTTTAAACACGCGATTGCTCCCTTAACAATTTTTTTGGCGTTCTCCCTCAGCGCTTGCGAGCGCAGCAAAGTAGAACATGCAGACAAACTCAGCCCTGAAGATCAAATCATGCAAACTCAGGTCGAGCAAGCCGCGATTCAGCCCTTTGAAATGACTGCGGATGACCCGCATGATATTCAATTGCTGATGGATTATGAACAACGCCATGACCAAATGAGCAATGATTTGGAAGATGAGTTAGAACGCTTGCATGAAAGCCAACAACTCGATGCTGCATTTGCACAAAATCGCCTGCAGGACAACATTCAATCTGCCTTGAGTATGCTCAAAGAACTGGATTTAAAGACACCGCAAGGGCGTTATATTCAAGGCCTAATGAGTCATTATTGGGAACAGCAAGCGCAATATCTAGCAACTCAAAATACAACTTCTGCACCTTATCCTGTCAGTAAAGAACAACGTCAGCAAGGCTTAGCAGACTTGCTACAGGCGCAGCAACAACTAGAACATTGGCGTGGGCAATATCCACAACTTGATGAATAACGTGTTTTACGGACGCTGCTGTAAATACTGATGCACTCCTTCAGCGGCAGCGCGTCCTGTAGCAAAACAGGCTGTCAGCAAATAGCCGCCCGTTGGCGCATCCCAATCCAGCATTTCACCACAGAGAAAAACGTGTGGATTGGAATTTAACTGCAATTGTGCAGATAAAACCTCACGTTTGACTCCGCCCGCACAGCTAATTGCTTCTTCAATAGGACGAAAACCCTTTAAAGGCACCGTTAAATTTTTAATCTGCTGCGCCAATTGCATAGGTTGCTGCCAAAGGGCTTTATCCACCAACTCACGCACGACTGCAGACTTCACGGCATCCAAACCTGCCTTACGCCAAATATTGCTTACAGACTGTTTTTTGGAAGGTTGCAACTTTTGGTAGAGTTGCTCAACGGTTAAATCGGGTAGCAAATCGAGTTGTAACTGCAGCGGTTGTTGAGCGTGCTGCAACTGTCGCAATGCTCGCCCTTGCTTATAAATTAAGCCATTTTCCAAACCATAATGGCTAATCACAATATCGCCCATGCTCGCTTCAGCGCCTTTCACCCATGCTTGCACACGTTTTAAAGGTTGTCCAAAAACTGGCTGCATATAGTTAGACCAGTGACATTCCACCCCTGCATTGCTGGCTTGGAAAGGCTGAATTTCATTGGCAGATAACCAACGCTGCCATGCACCATCACTACCCAATTTCGACCACGACACTGCCCCACATGCCATCACAATGGCGGCAAATTGCTGTTGTTCAATGTGACCTGTACTTAGATTTTGAATACTGAGTTGATTATTATTTAAATCACATACCTGATGCCGATAATGAAACTGCACGCCTGCATCAACCAAGCGTTTTAACCATGCGCGCAGCAAAGGTGCGGCTTTCATTTCTTGTGGGAAAATCCGCCCCGATGAACCTACATAAGACTGAATCCCTAAACTCTGCATCCAGTTTTGAATCCAAGCCGCATCCCATTGTTGAATCCACGGCGCCAACCATTCCGTCTGATCATAACGCTGAACAAATTGTGCAATCGGTTCGGCATGTGAAATATTCAGACCTGTTTTACCCGCCATCAAAAACTTACGTGCCGCGGAAGGTTTTTGCTCATAGACATGCACATCATAGGCATACTGACTCAGCACTTCGGCAGCCATTAGCCCTGCTGGTCCTGCTCCTATAATTGCAATGCGCTGTTTCATGCCTGTTTACTCAGTTGTTGCACTTGAGTCTGCAGAAACTTTCGCCTCAACTGCAGCAGGTGTTAAAGTTGGCTGCTGTCCTTGCAAAGGCTGAAAATCATCAAAACGGGTTGTATAAGCCGCAGGTTTGGTGATCAGCAGTTCCTGACAACGCTCACCACGTGCTAAATATTTGATTTCAAAGTGAGTGCGTGCTGAATCTACTGGAACATCCTGCTGAATAAATGGCAATTTCCACACTTCAATCAGCTGTTGCTGTGCTTCTGCAATATATTCAGGAATATTACTTACTAAAGTAATACTGCCGCCTGCTTTTAAACGCGACAATAGAAACTCAAAAAACGGCATATTCAACCAACGCTGGGTGGCATTATGTGGTTCTGGATTCGGATATAAAATAAAGAATTGCTCAACTTGAGCAGGAAATAAAGCATGCACAATCCATGGAATGGCATCGGCATGCACAATCTGTAAGTTCTGCTGACCTTCAAGCTGATGCTGTTTTTGCATCGCCAAAAATTTTTCACGGGTGCGCTCAATTGCAATCAACTTGTGCTCAGGATGCTGCCCGCTAAACAATAGGGCGTGTTTACCTTTTCCGGCCCCAATTTCCACACAAACCGATTCATTGGCAATGGCTTGAAAATCACGAGGGGCATGCATACGCTGTGCTTGAAATTGACGAATTGGCATAATCAGATCAAACTTACAAAATTCGGCACAAGTCTATCAAGTCAGGTGCTATTTGCCTAATCCAATCCTGCATTTTTCATTTGGAGTTGATCATGCCACGCACTTTTCCTTGCCCTCGTTGTGGTGAACCTTCGCAATGGGAAAACAATCCATTTCGTCCTTTTTGTTCTGAGCGTTGCAAGCTCATTGATTTAGGCGCATGGGCAAATGACGAGTATCGCTTACCCACCCAAGATGCTCCGCAAGCAGAAAACTCTGAGGAATAAGCAATAAATTTCCACGCCAAATATTGCCTAAAACTACACACAGTTTCATGGAATTTTTCACATTTTTAGAAAAATTATTCAAAATTTAGTTGTTCTATAATTGCTTTCAGCAGAATTAGCACAGGTTATACTTTGCACTATTCGTGACTCCGTCACTGCACATAACAATAAAGAAAGCAAAAAATAACCTAGGAACATTTCACCATGGAAATCATGTTAAAAGGAATTGTAATGCTGTGTATTTTACTCTCTACCAGCAGTTTAGGCTTTGGACTGTACGCGCATGATTTACTCATGCTGTGCATAGGCATCTTACTGACAATTTTCACAATGCTGTTTGCAAGTGAAAGCAAACAAATGCTGAATAATCCCTTTCGCAAATAAAAAAGTCAGCGACTGCTGACTTTTTCTTAAAGCATAAATACACACTGCTTTTAACCTGCTTGCCCTGCTACAAACGGGTTATGCTGTTTTTCAAATCCAATGGTACTGATGGAACCATGCCCCGAAATAAACTGAGTGTCATCGGGCAAACTAAAACATTCGCGCTGAATTGAATCTAGCAATTGTTGATGATTCCCACGTGGAAAATCGGTGCGTCCAATCGAGCCTTTAAATAGCACATCGCCTGTCCACAAGACGCCATATTTTGCATTATAAAACATCACATGGCCTGGGGTATGCCCTGGTGCATAACGCACTTCAAAGCTTTCTTGACCCAATTGCAGCACTTCACCACCCTCTAACCACTGTGTAACCGTGACTTGTTCAGGGATAGGAAAACCATAACGTGCAGACACTTCTTGCAGTTGATCTAACCAAAAAGCATCTTCTTTCTGTGGACCAATCACAGGAACATTCCAGTAATGTTGCAACGCACCAACAGCCCCCGCATGGTCTAAATGTCCATGAGTGAGCCACAAAGCTTTCACCGTTAAACCCAACGCTTCAACTTCGGCTTTCAGCTTTTCAGGCTCACCGCCTGCATCAATCAAAATTGCTTCTTTGCTTTCTGCATCCCACACAATCGAGCAGTTTTGCTGAAAAGCGGTGACGGGAACAATTTTGACTTGCAACATGGTGGCGAACCTCAAAAATTAATGGCTTAGGTTAAGCTTTACAGCATCAAGATTAGCTTGAAGTAAATGTTTGAGCAAATCCAAATGATCGGCACGGGTATTCAGTGCAGGAATATAGGCATATTCTTTGCCACCTGCTTGTAAAAACAATTCTGCGTTTTGAATTGCCAATTCTTCTAGCGTTTCCAAACAATCTGCAGAAAAAGCAGGACTCATAATTTGCACCGACTTCACGCCCTGCTGTCCCCATTCTTCAAGTAAGACATCGGTATAGGGTTTGACCCATTCTTGTTTGCCAAAACGTGACTGGAAGCTAATTGCCCACTGATCATCATTTAAATTTAAAGCATCGGCAAGCAATTTGGCCGTGATCCGACAACGCTCTGCATACGGATCACCCTTATCGGCATACGGCTGTGGAATGCCATGAAACGACATCAATAATTTTTCTGCCACACCATGCTCGGCTTGAAATTCACGCACACTTTGCGCCAACGCCTGAATGTATAAAGGATGCTGATAATAATCACGAATGATGGATAAGCCCGGCAAATTACGCTGCTGTGGCACCCATTTGGCAACGGCATCATATAAAGGTGCAGTCGAAGTTGCCGAATATTGTGGAAATAAAGGGAACAAAATCACGTGATCTTGAGGATTTTGACTCAAAGCTGCCAAAGCCTGTTGAATACCCGGATTGCCATAGGTCATTACCGGTAGAATATTCAATTCAAACTCAGGATATAGCGGCAATAACTGCTGTTTTAAAGCATCAACCTGTTGCAACAAAATTTCCCGCATCGGTGAATCTTGCTGCCAGACCATGGCATAAGCATGTGCAACACGCTTAGGACGAAATGGCAAAATGAATAAGTTCAAAATGATTTGCCAAATCGGTTTTGGAATTTCAATCACCCGTTGATCGGATAAAAACTGCTTTAAAAAACGGCGAACCGCTGCTGCAGTCGGTTCATCAGGCGTACCTAAATTGGCTAAAAGAACGGTTACTTTGGGTTTTGCTGTAGACAACATTCAGCCCTCGTGTCTGATGATTGAGCCCGACTACTTTAACAGTTTTTTCACTCTGTATTGAGAGATTAATACGGTGTTTTAAATGAATAAACCCGATCGGTATCTAGCAAATTGCTCTCTAAAAGTTTTTGCGCTTTTGCCGTGGTTTGCCACAACATCCGCTGACGATCATCACGCCCCGCCTGCACAATCCAGTCATTTTGACGCATTTGCATTTTAATCTGATGCAAGGCCCGAATATTGATTTGGGCACGTGCAACTGCATGCGCACGTGGCATGATCCGACGTGCATCCTCCAAACCAGTTTCATTCAAATATTCATTCATGCGTTTCGAAAAATATTCTTCAGGGGTTGGATGAATAAAAGTATTGCCTAAAATTGCCAACAACTGCGCCCAACTTAAACTTCGCTCAACTTTCAGCTCTCTAAAGTTACCATCCTGATAGGCATGCATGCGATATTCAAAACGATATGATTCATTCATCGACACTTTAGATACGCTTAGAAACGGGTCTGCTTCGCGCTGTCCCACATCGGTTTCCAGCTGACGTAACTTACTTTTTAAACGTTCAATTTCATCATGCAAAGCTTGTGTATTTTGCGGGCGCACCCAACCAGAAGTCGGATAACGTTCTAGCATTTGCGACATATTAAAGCGGACAGCAAGCTCTAAATCACGCAGAGTGCGGTAGCTAAACACCTGATCGACTTCTTGTTGTAATAATTTACGGAACTCTTTGAATTTTTCACGCAATTCAGGTTTTTCATCATGTAAAGATGAATCACGTGAATCTGGGTCTTCGTGCATAAATACAATGATCGGCTTTTGCTTGGTGACTGCATAAATATACTCTAAATGCATATACCCCACGCCCGACACCGATTGCTCACCGTACTGGCTGCCCAATAGAATCACCACATAATCACAATCATCAATTTGACGGCGTGCAAATGCAGTGCTGAGTGGGGTACGTTGTTCTAAACCCCACGAAAAAAAACCCATTCCCACCAATGTTTGTGCCAAGATCACTCGTTCTGGCTGCATATCTGCCCCAGACGTCGAGATAAAGACCTGATAGCGCTTATCGAGCATTGGTTTCCCCTCTCCTATTGCCATTACAAGTCGGTCACCGTCTACTTGTAATGCCTTTCCCCAATCATAAAAAAATTATCTTAAAGTCAGTCCACAGTACTCACATTTGCGATACTCCAAGAAATATTGCCTGGAATAAGATGCTGCAACACGGGCTTTAATTGTTCTGCATTGTTCCCGCTGACATAACACGCAATTTGTAAAGTATCTGCCAAACTTTGTTCAAATAATAACTCATTTTTAATTAAAATGCGGGAAGTTTGACGCGCAACGGCAATTCCTGAGTCAATTAATGTCAGTTTCTGACCAAAAATGGACTCAATCGCAGGTTTTAGGAAAGGATAATGGGTACAACCGAGCACCAAATAGTCCGCGCCCTGATCGACCACAGGTTGCAAACTCTGCTGTAAGGAACTTAAACATGCCTCACTCATTTGCGCCCCTTGCTCAACAAAAGGCACTAAATCTAGATTGGTGACATTCAAGACTTGCACTTGAGCAGGAATCGCAAAACGCTGCATCACATCTTTAATAAGTTGTCCGCGAAAAGTCGCAGGCGTCGCAAGTACAGCCACAGTTTTGCTTTGGCTATTTAATACGGCAGGCTTTAAAGCAGGCACTAAACCAATAATGGGAAAATCTTCGCCGTAATGATCGCGCAGATAATCTAGACTAAAAGCAGAAGCAGTATTACACGCCACGACCGCAACTTTACAACCTTGTCGATATAACCATTCGATTGCAGCTGCAGTGAGTTCTCGAATATTTTGATCATCACGTGGGCCATACGGCACATGTGCAGTATCGGCATAATAAAGGATGCGCTCATTGGGCAAATATTCTGCAATTTCAATGGCAACTGACAAGCCTCCTATGCCCGAATCAAAAATACCAATTGGCGCACTGGCTTGTGCTTTTGGCATGGCTTGATTTAAGGGAGAAACAGGATGAATGGCTGTCATAGCAAGAGATTCAGCAATACAAAATGGGATGAATAAAGCTTAAACCTCAGCTGCTTAAATGCAAGTGCAAATCACCACTTTTCAACGATAAAATCGTTTCGCCCTGCGCATTTTCACTCAGCTCGCCCAATTCCACCAAATGTAAAAAAGCCGCACGCTGAATCAGGGCATTAATACCAAAACGCACATGCACATAAGGACGCAGCTCACCTGCATATTCACGCATAAAAATAGGATGCTCGGCATCAACAATCACAATATCCTGATGTGTAGTGATAAGTTGAATATAATTTTGCTGTCCGATTTCGACCACATCAACCTGATTGATGAACAAAGGCTCATCTTCTACCTGGATTTCAATTTGTTCCACTGGGGTTTTTAAATAAAACTTGCCCTGCTCTTTCCATAACACACTAGAAAACAGATCAACCAATGCCTGACGTTTGATCAATTGACCTTCGTGCCACCATTCTCCATTGGCTTTGACCAGCAAATCCATTGCTCCACAATGCTTTGGATGCCATTGCTCCAAAGGAGGGATTGATCTTTTGTGACCTGACTGTCCAGTTTTTATATATTGTGCAATGTGCATTAAATTTTTATTATCAGCCGTAGCTACATTTTCTGTCGGTTTGATTGAATTATCGTCATGCTTCATGCTGCAGTACCTTACTGACGGAAAAATAATACGATTCAGCCAATTGGCTAAGACTCGGTTTAAAACTATACTAGCTCACAATACTTACCCATACTGTAAAAGACACGATTAAATTTGTGTCTGGCAACTAAAAATACTCATGGCAGCACCGTTGCTTGATGCGGTTGCCACCTTCAATTATATGAGGAGTCCTACATGGAACACATCGAACGTGAATCGATGGAGTTTGACGTAGTCATCGTAGGCGCAGGCCCTGCGGGTCTTTCTGCTGCGATCAAAATTCGTCAACTTGCAATTGAAAACAATTTAAATGATCTGTCCGTTTGTGTGGTCGAAAAAGGCTCTGAAGTTGGTGCGCATATCCTTTCGGGTGCAATTCTTGAGCCTCGCGCCATCAACGAGTTATTTCCTAACTGGAAAGAAGAAGGTGCGCCTTTAAATGTGCCTGTGACTCAAGATAAAACTTTCTTCTTGATGTCACCTGAAAAAGCTCAGCAAGCACCGCATTGGATGGTGCCTAAAACCATGCATAACGATGGTAACTACGTGATCTCGTTAGGCAACGTGGTGCGTTGGTTAGGTCAAAAAGCCGAAGAATTAGAAGTTTCTATTTTCCCTGGCTTTGCGGCATCTGAAATTCTTTACCATGCCGATGGTACGGTTAAAGGCATCCAAACTGGTGACATGGGCATTGGTAAAGATGGCGAGCCAACGCATAACTTCACACCGGGTTATGAACTACATGCCAAATACACCATTTTCGCAGAAGGCTGTCGTGGTCATTTAGGTAAGCGTTTAATCCAGCAATTCAATTTGGATAAAGATGCCGATCCGCAACACTACGGGATTGGTATTAAAGAACTTTGGGAAATTGACCCTGCAAAACACAAACCAGGTTTAGTCATGCACGGTGCAGGCTGGCCATTAAGTGAAACAGGTTCTTCAGGCGGTTGGTGGTTATACCACGCAGAAAACAACCAAGTGACTTTGGGTATGATTGTGGACTTGTCGTATACCAACCCACACATGTATCCATTTATGGAAATGCAGCGCTGGAAAACTCACCCTCTAATTAAACAGTATCTAGAAGGCGGCAAGCGTATTTCTTATGGTGCACGTGCTGTGACCAAAGGTGGCTTTAACTCATTGCCAAAATTCACCTTCCCAGGTGGTTCTTTAATTGGTGATGATGCAGGCTTCTTAAACTTTGCCAAAATCAAAGGCTCTCATACCGCCATGAAGTCTGGCATGCTTTGCGGTGAAGCAGTATTTGAAGCGATTGCTGCAGGTGTCGCAAAAGGCGGTGACTTGGCGATTGCTCGCGTAACTGAAGGCGAAGATTTCTTTGTGAAAGAGCTAACGGCTTACACTGAAAAATTCAACAACAGCTGGCTGAAAGAAGAACTTTATAGCGCACGTAACTTTGGCCCTGCAATGCATAAGTTTGGTCAATGGATGGGTGGTGCGTTTAACTTTATCGACCAGAACGTGTTTAAAGTACCATTTACTTTGCATGATTTAGTGCCTGATTTCAGCGCACTCAAAACTGTAGATGCAACCAGCTTTAAACCGAACTATCCAAAACCAGATGGCAAGCTGACTTTTGACCGTTTATCTTCAGTGTTCGTATCGAATACCGTACATGAAGAAAATCAGCCAGCACACTTAAAGTTGACAGATACCTCTATTCCAGTGAACGTAAACTTACCTAAATGGGATGAGCCTGCACAGCGCTACTGCCCTGCGGGTGTTTATGAAATCATGGAAAATGATGATGGTTCAAAACGCTTCCAGATTAACGCAGCCAACTGTGTTCACTGTAAGACTTGTGACATTAAAGACCCATCACAGAACATCACTTGGGTAACACCTGAAGGTGGCGGTGGTCCGAATTACCCGAATATGTAATTGCGAATCGCAATTGAGAAACCCAAAAGCAGTGCCTCGGCACTGCTTTTTTATACACAGTTTACAAAATTACCAAGGTCTCATAATCCCTTACATTTTTCAGGTATTTCTCTATTCAAAAGCAGGCGATTGAATAACTTTCCTTGTTATGCTGTTTTTGCTTATTTTTTATCTTTTCTATTTTTAGTTTTTTATTTCGTTTTTTTCAGACTTGAACAACCGAAAATGTTGTTTTGTCAGCTTTTATACAATGCTATTCGGCATTTTATGCAGCACTTAGCACGGTAGCAAAATGTTGTAGATGCTGACTAAAACTGACTTGAGTGGAGTATAAAGCAGTACTTTGAGTTTTATCTTGCTCAAGCATTTGGTTGTTCTTCTTATTTTCATTAGAAGAGGAATTCCAACATGCTTAATTTAACAGACACCCTCAACCAACTTAAAAATGTGCAGGCACAACCTGCAGTCAGCTTATTTCTACCCACACATCGTACCTTTCCAGACAATCAGCAAGATGTGATTGCTCTTAAAAACCAACTTAAACAACTCGAAGAACGCCTGTTGGCAGACTATGACAAACGTCTGGTGGCACAAATTTTAGAACAGATTCATCATCAAACCAAAGATTTGAATCCCAACTACCATTTAGACAGTCTGGCTATTTTTGCCACAGCCGACAGTGCACAAGTACTGCGTCTGCCATTCCCTACCCAAGAACGTATTGTGATTGATCAACAATTTTCAGTGCGTGATTTTATTCGTGAGCTATCTTATGCAGTGCAATACTATGTGGTAGTGATCAGTCGTGAAGTTGGACGTCTGATTAAGGCCTCCAATGATCGTGTAATCCATGAGTTTTCTGTAGATGACAGCGACTTGAATGAACGACTGCCACATGGTGCATTTCCTGTTCAAAATGATAACTTATATAGCACCAGCGGTGCAGAACGTGCCACAGCCGCCAATGAAGACCGTTTACTCAAAGAGTTTTTAAACCGTGTCGATAAAAATGTGCAAACTGTACGTGCCAGTGAGCCATTGGGCTTGGTCATTGTGGGTGATCGACGCAATATCAGTTTTTATGAATCTATTTGCGACCAACCCAATGCCATTATTTTCAGTGTAGATAACGTCACTCAGCTAGAACAAGGCAGCGCACAACACATTATTGACAGTATTCAGACCGAGCTAAAAAGCCATCAACAACAATTGCATCAGCAACATGCGCAGCAACTGGATGAACTCTATGCCAGTGACCGTGTTGTGACCGATCTGCAGCAAATTTATCAGGCAGTGTTGCAAAATAATGTCGATACTTTATATGTTCAACAAGGCTACATGCAGGCGGGTTGGGTCGATACCGACCAGCAACGAATTTATCTAGATCAAGCGCACGCACCTGACAGCGCACAAGCCACAGACGATGTGATCAACCATATTATTGATGCAGCACAGCAACACGCTGCCAATATCGTATTTATTCCTGCCGATTATTTACAGTCCAAAGCACCACTGACTTTAATGAGTCGCTATGCGGTCTAAAACTCAGTCCATTTGACTGTGATCTAAAAAACAGCCATGCAGATTTATCTACATGGCTGTTTCAATCAAGATTCAAACTTCTCATTCATACGCAAATCTACGCTTTTTCATGACTTTCTCATGAATAAAACGATCAATTAGAATCGAGTCGTTACCGCCAACTGTACCCGATGACTGTCGCTATGTGATCGCCCGCTATATTCATAATTCAAATTGATAAAACTATGTTGTCCAAAGTGAAGTTGTGAACCTAAGGCAGCATGATATTGACCTTGATCGGCATGCCATGCATCAAACTTCAGTTTCTCCGCTGTGCCTACATAATGGGTATCTAAATATGCTTTTTCCTGAATCGGTTGGCTGTAATACAAGCTGCCTTGCAATTGCCATGCTGGATTCAACTGGTAATTGGCTTGCAAACCTGCACCAAAATTCCAGCGCTGCATCACCAAATCATCTAAGCTGTTGACACCATCCTGCTGAGTTTGTTCGGCATGAACATAATGTTGGAACGAAGCGTCTAAATACGGTTGAATCTGCATTTTTTGACTGAGTGGATAGCTATAATCTAGACGCAAACCTGCGGCATACATTTGTCCATCAAACTGTATTTTTTGTGCTTGAGCATGACCACGCTGCGCGTCAACATCCACCTGCATGCCTTTTAACCATGCCGCGACACTTAAATCACGATTAAGCTGCTGTGCTGTCCCCATAGTTAGTGCATAGGCTTTGCTCTGACTGCTATTTTTTGAGCCTGTTTGTACGGCATCATCTAAGTTCAGTTGACTGAAATCGGCCTGCGCTGCCAAGGTCATCCCTGCCAGTTTTGTTGCCACACCAACACCTTGATGATGACTACGGCGCTCACTATTTAAGCCGACATAATCCATATCATAACTTTGGTAATCACCCGAAAACCAAAGCTGTTTGGGTTGTGCGGTTGCCAAACGCTGTGCAAACTGACGTTCTTGCTTGCTGCTTTCTTCTGCGACATTTAAAACGGTATTGGCATAAAAACTTGGATCAAGTTGATGAAACAGTTGATTCAATGCCTGCGTAGAAACTGTACTTTCAGCAGCATTGCTATAACGTATAGTTTGAGCAAAATTGTTAAATAAGCGATTGGCAAAAACTTTTTCAGCATCTTCCAGCGTTTCTAACTGTTGTTTCTGATCAAGACTTGCTAAAACTACATCTAAATTACGGGCAACCTGAGTACGTCCTTCAAGTTCAGCAGCAAGAGCCGCCACCGTTTCAGTCGATTTACGCTTTGCCGTAATCACCACATCGGTATTGATTGTATCTGCCGCACGTACAGGCTCGCCCGTTGCATTCAGTTCAGGACGATAACTAACTTGTGTCAACTCAAATAATGGATTGCTTGAGCGATAAGCATCGAACTCACGCTGTACGCCTTGTTGCGCACGTAATACGGTAGTTTGTGAACCTTGTGCAGTAATAAGTGGCTGATCAAGTGGCACTTCATCAAACAGGTTCAAAGTCCCTGCCAAATTGGCGGTTCCCGTTACCGTCAGCAAATTGCCAAAACGTGCTTTAAAACCCGCATGTTGCTGCTGATCTGCAGCAATCTGCATCGAATAGTTGCCTGTGATGGTTAAATTGCCTTCGTTTCAAGAAATGCACTGCCTGTTTCGACTTCTAAAGTGTTTTGTGAGGGTTCAAGTTCTTGAATCGTACTACCCATCTCAACTTCAGATGTATCTTGTGGTACTTCAATATCTTGAATCGCACTATCGACCAAGACGGTGTCGGTTAAAACAGGCTCGGCTACTGGTGGAGCTACCACATCGACTGGTTGCTCTACTTCTGACGGAGGTGATTCAAGTGTAGGTATCGTATCAGGCTGATTGACATCATTATTTTCTAAAACGGTAGCATCATCGCTAGGTACAGCATCATTGCTGTCTAAAAGTGAATCTTCAGTTGGTGATGTATTGCCATGATCTGTACTGCCACCACTCAAACCACCACCATTGGATGATACATCGCCATGATCTAGCTCTAAATTCACAGGAGGTTGATCGGTAATGGGTGCAGATGGTGCGACAGGTTGCTCTACTCCGCTGCCAATGCCTTCATTTGTAGTCGGTTGATCTTCTTGGCTGACATTTTCTGCCCCCAACACATCAGTGACTTGAACCGTGCTTGACTGAGAGCCTGAACCCGATGAACAGCCTGAGATACTCATGGTCAATAAACACGCCACACTCAGTGGCTTTAAAGAAAAGTTTTGCTTTTTATCTAAAATCATACCGTACTCAATCAAAATGATGATAACGCAAGATTTATTGATGATTGATCACGTAAAAAATTAAGCAGATTTTGCTCAGTCTAAATGGCATATTTTTTTAAGATAAAGACAATCAGTTAAGCCCCCCAAAATTATTTTTCTTAACTTGACTACTTTAATGCGACAGCTTAATCAGCTTTTTCAGCCTTATAAAACATAAACACTGCCATATAACATTCAAACCAAGCAAAACCCCAAATCTGCTTAATTTTATCCCCAAATGTTCTGCAATCGAACTCAATAAACTGATCGCATTATAGGCTAATTTTTCCATATATTAAAAAATATTTAAAATAATTTTGTTAAAAATCAATAACTAAACAATAGACTAAACTCACACTCTAAAAATTATTTCTTATACAACACACAGAGCTTTGTTAGATTTTGCACAAGCACACAACTTGCCCTATAAATGCAGAAAAGTTGAAAAGTCCCTTAAAAAATGTGTAGCAGATAACGCAACTCGTGGATCGTTTCGCCATTTTTTAACTCAAACTGTGAAGCAGGTTGGATTGATGCAAAATTGATGAAAAATTAAAAATAAAGTTGAACGTCAGTAAGCATCCGGCTAACACAGCCTTACCAAGCGATCCTATAAGCCTTAATTTAGTTCCCACCTAAAAACAAGTGGGGACTTAATCCATGAACATGGATATATATTCAGCAACACCTCCTATTGCTAAAAAACGCCGAAAATACAGCAAAGAATTCAAACTCAGTATTGTCAATGCCTGCAAAAATCCTAATACCTCGATCGCTTCGGTCGCACTGCAACATAGTATTAATGCCAACCTTGTCAGTCGTTGGATCAGGATCTTCAGCCATCATGATGGTGCCGTGCA
>NZ_VOZL01000015.1:0-65435 GCF_013419805.1 Acinetobacter sp. YH12058 | reverse complement strand
AATGGGAGTGCATGAGCTGTGGTACAGCTCATGATCGAGATATAAACTCAGCTTTAAACATTCTTGCGCTTGGGCATAAGCGTCTAGCTGTAGGAATCACCCTCTTTTAAGGGGGTGAGGATGTCAATTCTCCTGACTGTGTTTTCATCTGTTTGGTGCGAGTGGTTCAGCTGCATCTCGCAATCAATCGGTGTGCATTTTTTTGCATCCATCCCGCAAAAGACAATCTGAAATTGTGTTCATCTTGCCTAGAATTGTGTAGGCAGTGAGTGATGCATAAATTGTCGGCAGAGTATTGCTGTTTTGATAAAAAGCCTGTGAAAAACGTGCAGGAAGGTGCAAATTTTCATACAATAAGCCCACCTTGATATTGGTGCAGACCATGCTTGATACCCAATCAGATTTCCAAAGTGATGAATTTTTGTTAGATCATTATGTGGGCAAAACCCCATTGGTGCGTTTGCAGCGTTTGGCAAGTCATACGCAGGCAACGGTTTTGGCAAAACTGGAAGGCAATAACCCTGCGGGTTCTGTTAAAGATCGTCCTGTCTACAACATGATTATGCAGGCAGAAAAACGCGGTGAAATTCAACCGGGCGATACTTTAATTGAGGCAACCAGTGGCAATACCGGCATTGCTTTGGCGATGGTTGCAGCTATGCGTGGCTATAAAATGCAGCTGATCATGCCTGACAATATGAGCCAAGAACGTAAAGATGCCATGCGTGCCTATGGTGCAGAATTGATTGAAGTGACTAAAGCACAAGGCATGGAAGGCGCGCGCGATTTGGCTTTGCAAATGCAACGCGAAGGCAAAGGCTTGGTGCTGAACCAATTTGGTAACCCAGATAATGTTGAAGCACATTACCTGACCACAGGGCCTGAAATTTGGCAGCAAACGGGCGGTAAAATTACCCACTTTGTCAGCTCTATGGGCACAACAGGCACCATTATGGGGGTGTCTAAATACTTAAAAGAACAAAATCCAGAGATTCAAATTATTGGTTTACAACCTTCAGATGGTTCAAGTATTGCAGGGATTCGCCGTTGGCCTGAAGCATATTTACCAACCATTTTTGACCGTAGTCGTGTTGATCGTATTATTGATATTCCGCAAATTGAAGCGGAAAAAACCATGCGTAAACTGGCGCAAAAAGAAGGCATCAGCGCAGGCACATCATCGGGCGGTGCGGTATGGGCAGCTTTAAAAATTGCCGAAGAAAATCCAGATGCAGTGATTGTTTGTATTGTTTGTGACCGTGGTGATCGTTATTTATCGACAGGTTTGTTCTCTGTTCAAGATACTGAATTGTGATATTCATTTTTCTATCACCCATTGAGTAAGATTTTATGCGTTTACCTGTGCTGATTTTCGATATAGAAACCGTTACCGATTTGAAGTCAGGCGCGCATTTATATCAACTCGATTTACCCGAAGCAGAGCTTGAACAAGCATTAATGAAGTTGCGTCGCCAAGAGGCAGGAACCGATTTTCAGCGTTTGCCTTTGCATGAAATTGTGTGTATTTCAGGCTTGTGGATTGATGAACACGGCATGAAGCTGTTTTCCTTTAGCCGTGAACACGACAGCGAAGCGACAATGCTGAAAAAGTTTTTGTCTATTTTTGATAAGCGTCATCCGACTTTGGTCAGTTGGAACGGTTCGCAGTTTGACTTGCCAGTGATTTTATTCCGCGCCATGTATCACGGGCTCTCTGCACCAAGTTTATTTGATCAGGGCGAGATTGATCAGCAAAAGCGCTATAACAATTATCAAAACCGTTACCATCAGCGTCATGTCGATTTAATGGATGTGATGGCAATGTTTAATGGTCGTCATTTTCAAAAGTTGGATGACATTGCGTATTTGCTAGGTTTTCCGGGTAAACGTGTAGATGCGGGCTATCATGTTCCTGCATTTATGCAAAGCGGCGAATGGTCAAGGCTGACGCGTTATTGTGAAGGCGATGTCTTAAATACTTGGTTGATTTATTTGCGTTGGCTGCTGCTCAAAGGGCAATTGCTGCTTGAAGAGCATACTTTATGGGTACAGCATACCATTCAATATTTGCATACTCAGCCGCAGCATGCAGACTTTTTAAGCGTGTGGCAGCACAGTTCGCAGCAAACTGAATTTACCCGTACAGATTTTCCTGAACAAAGTGTCACCACGCCTTCAAATGAATCCGTGATGCCTTTTCAATCTTCCCCATCTTCCGATATTTAGACTGATATGAAACATCGCAGTAAAAACCGTACCACGCAGCAGGCTGAATATTGCTTTCAGGTGGAATCGTTGTCACATGAAGGGCGCGGGATTGCACACTACACAGCTCAGTCGGGTCATCCAGCCGAGAAGCAGGGGAAAACAGTTTTTATAGAGGGCGCATTGCCTGGTGAAACAGTACGCGCCAAAATTACGCATAGTAACAAACGCTTAGAAGAAGCCGAGTGTCTAGAAGTGCTGGGTGAGCCTTCGACATTACGGGTTACGCCACAATGTCCACATTATCAGCGTTGCGGTGGTTGTAGCATGCAGCATATTCAGTTGGATGAGCAGATTCATCTCAAACAACAGGTGTTGCAGTCGCATCTGCAACATTTTGCGCAAATTCAGCCTGAAGAATGGTTAGCGCCTTTGCGTTCACAGCGTGAAGATTATCGCCGCAAAGCCCGTGTTGGGGTGCGTTATATTGCCAGTCAAGACAAATTGGTGGTCGGTTTTCGTGAGCGCAATAGCAATAAACTGACCTCAATTGACCGCTGTATGGTGTTGGATCAGGCATTTGGTTCGTTAACACGAATCAAGCAGCTACTCCAAAGTCTAACAGGCAAGGCCCATATTGGTCATATAGAATTGGCGATGGGAGATCAAGAGATTGCTTTGGTGGTGCGGCATACAGAACAACTATCTGCAGCCGATATCAACCAGTTACAGCAGTTTGCGTTACAGAAACACTGGCAATTGTATTTGCAGCCTGAAGGTCCAGACAGTTTGCATCGGGTTGATGATCCGCATGCAGCAATGCGTTTGCATTATCGTTTAGATGATTTTGATGTGAATTTTGGCTTTCATCCCCAAGACTTTACCCAAGTCAATTCTACAATTAATCCACAAATGGTTAAGCTGGCATGTGATTTGCTTAACTTAAAATCAGGTGATCGGGTGCTTGATCTGTTTTGTGGATTAGGCAACTTTTCATTGCCGCTTGCACGTTGTGTAGGTGCAACAGGAAAGGTGGTTGCTGTAGAGGGTTCAGAGCAAATGGTGCAGCGTGGTGCAGAGAATGCACAACGTAATGATTTAGACAATGTTAAGTTTTATTCACAAGATTTAACAAAAGATTTTTCGCATCATTCTTGGGCAAATCAAGGATTTGAGGCATTATTAATTGACCCTCCGCGTTCAGGCGCAGAGGAAGTGATGTATTATGTGCCCAAATTTGGCGCAGATAGAATCGTTTATGTGTCTTGTAATCCAGCCACACTCGCAAGGGATGCAGGTGTATTGGTCAAGCAGGGCTATCAATTGAAAAAAGCAGGCGTGATGGATATGTTTCCGCATACGGGGCATGTCGAATCCATTGCCTTGTTTGAGAAAGAAAAGCAAATAAACGATTTATAATATGAAGTACATAGAGGTAGGAGAAGGGTATGGTCACAGTACGTGAACAACTTCCTGGACGTTTAAATGAACTGTCTGAGGAAACGACTGTAGAACATGCCGAGCAAGCCCGACAGGATTTAGCAGAATGGCTAGACCGAGTACGCGGGATTTACGATGGGGCGGCACTTGAACAATTAGAACGCGTTGCCAATTACACCCTGAAAAAAGAGCTGGAAACAGACGTCAGTCATCCATCGCATACCTTATATACAGGTATTGAGATGGCGAATATTTTAGCGCACTTGCATGTCGATGAAGACACTTTGTCTGCAGCCATGCTCTATCGTAGCGTGCGTGAAAATGTCATGCAGTTAGATGAAGTGCGTGAAGAATTTGGTGAAGCAGTTTATGGCTTGATCAAAGGCACCTTGTCGATGGGTAAGTTGTCTGAACTGATTGAGAAAAATAAGCGTTTAGAAGACCATTTTAATAATAACCAGCGTGAACATTTAACAGGCATTTATAAAATGCTGATTTCCATGACGGAAGATGTGCGCGTGGTGCTAATTAAACTGGCAGAACGTACCTATTCATTACGTGAGTTGGCAACCGCTTCCAAAGAACGTCAGGAGCGTGTGGCGCGAGAAATTTTAACCATTTACTCGCCATTGGCACACCGTTTAGGCATTGCCCAACTGAAATGGGAACTCGAAGATTTAGCCTTCCGTTATTTGGCGCCAGACCGTTATAAAGAAATTGCGACGTTACTGAATGAAAAGCGTTTGGAGCGTGAAAACTACATTCAAAACGTAATTGAGCAATTGCGTACAGAGCTGGGCAATAATGGTATTCATGCCGAAATTAGCGGGCGGGTGAAACACATTTATTCGATTTATCGAAAAATGAAGAGTAAAAACCTCAGCTTCGATCAGCTCTATGACATTCGTGCTGTACGTGTTTTGGTGAAAACCATTCCAGAGTGTTACCACTCTTTGGGCATCGTACATCAATTGTGGCGGCATATTCCGCACCAGTTTGATGATTACATTACCAATCCAAAAGCCAATGGTTATCGCTCATTGCATACTGCCGTAATTGCAGAAAACAAGTCGCTTGAAGTGCAAATTCGTACCCTAGATATGCACGAAGAAGCCGAGCTTGGGGTATGTTCACACTTTAATTATAAAGAAGGTTCTAAAGCCACAGACCATTCGTTTAATCATCGTTTACATTCTTTGCGTTCTGTTTTAGAGCACTATCAGGAACGTAACGATGCCAGCGCACATAAAGAAGATGATGATTCTGAAAATTTTGAACAAATCCAAGAGTTTGAAGATTTTGAGAAAATTTATGTGTTCAGCCGTGATGGTGATATTAAAGAATTGCCACGTGGCTCAACGGTGCTGGACTTTGCTTATCATGTGCATACCGAAGTCGGCAATAAATGCTATGCCGCACGGGTCAATCAGCGCTATGTGCCGCTCACCTATACTTTAAAAACAGGCGAGCAGGTCGAGATTTTGACCAAAAAAGACCGTGAACCGAACCGTGATTGGTTGGTGAATTCTTTAGGTTATATTAAGACAGCACGTGCGCGCGATAAGCTGCGTCATTGGTTTAGACAGCAAGACCGCAGTAAAAATCTGGAAGTTGGGCGTGAAGTGCTCAATAAAGAATTGTCACGTTTGGCGATTCATCCAAAAAGTATTGATTTAAATGATTATTGCAATCACTTTAACGTCAAAACAGGTGAAGACATTCTGATTGGTTTGGTGAATGGTGATATTAGCCTGCATGCCTTAATTAATCAGGTCAATCGTCACATGCACTTAGATCAGGATGAACCTGAACTGGTGTTGAAGCCAACCTTGAACCCACGTGCCAGCCATACCTTATCGGCACATGGCATTTTGATTGATGGTTTGGATAACGTTGAACTGCATATCGCACAATGCTGTCAGCCTGTGCATGGTGAAGCGATTGCGGGGTATATTACCCTGAACCGTGGTGTGAGTATTCACAAAGTGGCGTGTTCGGACTATGTGCGTATGATTGGCAACGAACCCGAACGTGCGGTAGAAGCCGATTGGGAAATGCAGCCAACCCGTGGTCAAAGCGTGCAAATTGTGGTGGAAGCCTATGACCGCCGTGGTTTGCTCAAAGACTTAACCCAAGTGATTTTTGCCGATCAAATTAACATTCGTCAGGTGAATACTATTTCTGAAAGTGATGGTATCGCCAATATGAAATTGTTAATTGAGGTTAAAGGCTTGGCGCAACTTTCTCGTTTGTTGGCACGTTTAGAGCAGCAACCAGGGATTATCAGCGCACGTCGTTTGGTGCAAGGCAGCTAAGCGAGCACGCTTTAAAAAACCAGCATGTTTGCTGGTTTTTTTCTATCGTATTTCAGCCAAAATGGAGAAGGGCGGATGAATAAAACACCTAAAAAAATTTGTGTGAATGTTAGCCGCATTCAGCAGATTTTTAGTCCCGATCCAAGTGCTGTACGCAGTGAACAGATTCAACAGCAAAAACAGGCTATTTATCGGCATCGGAATCAATTGCTTTCTGGATACTTAGAACACGATATTCAAAACAGCGATATTGAGCGTAACCCACATGGCAAGCCATTTTTGACAGCATTCCCTCAATTGCAGTTTAACCATAGTCATAGCCGTCAGCATTATGCTTTGGTAAGCAGTTTTGAATTGCTCGATGTTGGCGTAGATGTCGAGGACTTAGACCGTAAGGTGCGTTTCGATGCCTTGGCACAACATGCGTTTCATCCCAATGAACTCCAATACTGGCAAGATTTGGAACACGACGCTGATTATTGGTTTCGTGTCTGGACAACTAAAGAAGCAGTGCTGAAAGCATCAGGTTTAGGGATTCGTTTAAGCCTGAATGAGTTGGATACTCGTATGCATCCCAATGCACAGGGCGGCATTTGTCATCATCCACAGATTGGGCATTTTGCCTATCAAAACTTTCGTTTATCAGATTGTATGTTGACCGTAGCATGGCGAGCAGCGCCATCTTGCGTAGGCTTTCAGTTTCCACAGATTCATATTATCCAGCATTAACATCGCAACGTCAGCGTAAATATCGCAATGCTAAGGCACAAAAAAGCCTATCCGAAGATAGGCTTGAATGTTGGTGTCAGCAGAAATGCATTAAGGAATTTCTTGCTCTTCACCTTCAAATTCAGGTTTGACTTGAACAATGAAGTCCTGACGGTTCAAACCGCGCCATAAGGCAAAGGCTGTACCAATGTAAATAGATGAATATGTTCCGACAAAGACACCCACAAACATCGCAATCGAGAACCATTTCAGACCATCACCGCCCATGATCATCATTGCGACTACAACCAATAATAAGGTCATAGAGGTGTGAATGGTACGACGTAAAGTTTCTGTCAGTGCAATGTTCACCACTTCAAGCGGTGTTGCACCACGGATTTTACGGAAGTTTTCACGAATACGGTCAGATACAACAATGTTATCGTTAAGTGAGAAGCCAATAATTGCCAATAACGCTGCCAATACAGTCAAGTCAAATGGCCATTGCATCATGGCAAAAATACCCAGTGTCACAATAATATCGTGGAACAATGACAGTACCGCACCCATTGCCAGTTTGAATTCAAAGCGAATGGTGACGTAAACCAGCATCAATAATAGCGCTAAAGCGACAGCGCCCGCAGAACGGACATATAGCTCATTACCGACTTGACCACCCACCACATCTACCTTTGGCACAGTTGCTGTGTTATTTGGCAACTGTACCGCAGCGGTAATCGCTTTGGTTAGGTCTTCGGCTTCTACATCGTCTTGCACAGGCATACGCACCATGAGGTCGCGGTCAGAGCCCAGTGTTTGTACCACAGGGTCATTGAAGCCTGCTTTGATTAAAGCATTAGATACATCAGTCGCTTTGACAGGGTTGCTATAATTAAGTTCTGCCGCAATACCGCCAGTAAAGTCCAAACCTAAATTTAAACCTTTAGTGGCAATAAAGAAGATGCTGGCAACCGTAAGTAGAATAGAAAGCAATGCCGCTGGCAAAGCAATCTTCATAAATGGAATCACGCGCTCATCATCAGGGCGACCGTATTTTTTTGAAGGCAGTTGAGTATTCTCAGTCATCAGTGATCTCCTTAAATGCTCAACTTTTTCAAGTTGCGTTTTTTGCCATAAATGATTTGTACAATTGCACGGGTGACTGTAATTGCAGTAAACATCGAGCAGACAATACCAATCATGAGCGTCACAGCAAAGCCTTTGATTGGGCCTGTACCAATCGCAAACAGAATGAATGCCACCAAGAATGTGGTTAAGTTCGAATCGAAAATAGTGTTATACGCTCGGTCATAACCTGCCACAATGGCTTGTTTGGGCGAGGCGCCCCACTTAATTTCTTCTCGTATTCGCTCACAAATCAATACGTTCGCATCCACCGCCATACCAATGGTAATTACGATACCGGCAATACCCGGCAAGCTGAGTGATGCGCCAATCCAAGACATGACGGTTAAAATCATGGCTAAGTTAAACACTAAAGCGAAGTTGGCAATCAGACCAAACAGACGGAAGAACACCACCATCCAGATTGCGACCAAAATGAAGCCAATCTGAGTCGACAATACGCCTTTATCAATGTTTTCTTGACCCAAGCTTGGGCCAATCACACGTTCTTCGACAAAGTACATTGGCGCTGCCAAAGCACCAGCACGAAGCATTAAGGCCAATTCAGAGGCTTCTTGTGGAGAATCTAGACCTGTAATACGGAACTGCGAACCCAATACTGCCTGAATGGTTGCAGCATTAATAACGACAGATTCGGTGTATGGCGTACGTACTTCAGTTTGTGTGCCATTTTCATCGGTCACATAGCTAATGCGTTGTTTGTTTTCAATAAACAATACCGCCATACGTTTACCCACAGCGTTACGCGTCGCATCTGCCATGAGCTTACCGCCCGCAGCATCAAGGGTAATGTTAACTTCTGCACCGCCTGTATCTTGGCTAAAACCACTCGACGCATTTTGAACACGCTCACCCGTTAAAATACGGCTGCGGTTCAATAATAATTGGCGACCACTGTCCAAAGATTCAAAGGCAAACGCTTCTGTGCCAGGTGGTACTGTACCTGTAGTCTGACCTGTGTACGGATCAATATATTGATCATTTAAGTCAGACACCAAACGGAATTCGAGGTTCGCAGTACGACCGAGTACACGCTTCGCTTCAGCAGTATCTTGTACGCCTGGCAATTCCACTACAATACGGTTGCTACCTTGAGTTTGTACCAAAGCTTCAGCCACACCTAACTCGTTAATACGGTTACGTAAAGTAGTTAAGTTCTGATTGACCGCATACGACTGAATTTCCTGTTTACGGACATCGGTATAGTTCAGACGTAAGCTAGAGCCTTCTGTGGTGGCTACAGCTTGCTGTGTGTATTCATTGCCGTTACGACGCAAGAAATCCATCACTGCATCACGGTCTGCATTATTGGCAAACTGTAGGGTGATGGTGTTGTTATTCAGCGAAAGGCTATTAAATTTCAGCTTGTTGTCACGCAATTGACGGCGTAAATCGGTGGCTGAAGTTTCCATACGCTGGCTGATGGCCTTGTCCATATCCACTTCTAATAAGAAGTGCACACCACCACGTAAGTCCAGACCGAGTTTCATTGGTTTTGCACCAATTTTTTGTAGCCATTCTGGTGTGGTTGGCGCAAGGTTCAGTGCCACGACATAGTCATCACCTAAACCGCGACGTAAAGCTTCTTTGGCTTTGAGTTGGGCTTCTGAGGTGTCTAAACGCAACAATGCAGCATTGTTGGTAAAGCTGTTGTCATGACTGGCAATATTTTCTGATTGTAAAATTTGCTCTGCTTTTTGTATGATGCTTTGATCAATTTGGGTACCAGCTTTGGCACCTGAAATTTGAACAGCAGGTTCATCTGGATACAAGCTAGGCAGGGCATATAATGTACTCACCACAAGAACAACGAGGATGAGCAGATATTTCCATGCTGGGTAACGCATTTATTTTCTTCTTAAAATGAAAAAGTCGTGCGTGAGCACGACTCTTTTTGATTAGAGGTTGTTTAATGTGCCTTCAGGAAGAACTGAAATGACACTCGCGCGTTGTACTTTTACTTCTACACCACGGTTCAGCTCTACCACTGCAAAATCACCTTCAATTTTCGTGATTTTACCCATAAGACCACCTGCGAATACCACTTCACTGCCTACGCCCAAGCTTTCAATCAGTGTACGATGCTCTTTGGCACGCTTTGATTGTGGACGCCAAATCAGGAAGTAGAAAATTGCAATGAAGACTGCAATCATTAAAAGGTTAGCCACAAGGCTTGGTTGTTGTGCAGCTTCACCTGCTGCGTGAGCGGTCGAAATAAAAAGGCTCATTTCATTTTCCTAAACTAAAAACTGGCGATCAGTGATCTGATAATAAATTGGGTTTGTTCTGCAATTTACCTTGTCTTTTTACTCAGCGCAAATACTGAAAAGACTAATCTTCAGGACAAGGCGGTACTTCTAGGCCACGACGGGCATAAAAGTCCTGTACAAATTCATCGAAAGTGCCGTTATCTAAGGCATTGCGAATATCTTGGGTAAAGCGTTGGTAATAACGTAAGTTATGAATAGTGCCCAACATTGACCCCAACATTTCGCCACATTTTTCTAAATGAAACAAATAAGCGCGGGTAAAGTTCTTGCAAGTATAGCAATCACAATGCGGATCGAGCGGGCTTTGGTCATGACGATACTTACTGTTACGAATACGCACCAAGCCATCGGTTACAAAGTAATGACCATTGCGCGCATTACGGGTTGGCATCACGCAGTCGAACATATCGACGCCACGACGAATTGCTTCCACAATATCTTCTGGCTTGCCGACGCCCATCAAATAACGTGGTTTATCTTCTGGCATTTTAGCTGGCAAATAATCCAGTACTTTGATCATTTCTTCTTTCGGTTCACCCACCGAAAGACCGCCAATGGCATAACCATCAAAACCAATTTCAAGTAAGCCGTTTAAAGATTCAACACGTAAATCTTCGTACATACCGCCTTGAATAATCCCGAACAGCGCGTTGCTGTTTTGTAGTTCATCATGGTGATGTGTTTTACAGCGTTTTGCCCAGCGTAAAGACAATTGCAAAGATTTTTGTGCTTCTTCATGCGTTGCAGGATAAGGCGTACATTCGTCAAAAATCATCACGATGTCAGAGTTCAAAGTTTTTTGAATTTCCATCGAGATTTCAGGCGAAAGAAAAACCTTTGAGCCATCAATAGGCGAACGGAAGGTCACACCTTCTTCTTTAATTTTACGCATTGCGCCTAAGCTAAACACCTGAAAGCCACCAGAGTCAGTCAAAATAGGCTTATCCCATTTGATGAATTCATGTAGACCGCCGTGTTGCTGAATCACTTCTAGCCCTGGACGCAAATATAAATGAAAGGTATTGCCTAAAATAACCTGTGCCTGAATTTCTTCAATATCGCGTGGCAGCATGCCTTTGACTGTGCCATACGTCCCCACAGGCATAAACACAGGGGTTTCTACCACACCATGAGCAAGTGTTAAACGACCACGACGGGCGCGCCCCGACTGACCTAATTTCTCAAACTTCATATATGTTCCAAATCAAGGCGAAAAAACAGTTCGCTGATTGTTCATGCTAAAAGTGCAATATTTTCCTAGATTCTGCACGGAATTGCCAGTTGAGATACGTTTTCCTTGGTAAAAATTGCGAGTAAATATTTTGTTCAAATCCATTGTGCTTACATGGCGTAAAATTGCTGAATACGTTGGGTAATTTCTTTATGTAAGGCAATTTCACCTTGTTCATGATTGTCCATTGCAGCAACGTGCTGAATTAAACGCTGAATATATAAATTACTGTCATTGACATCCTCACCTCCCTTAAACGGAGGTGATTCCTACAGCTAGACGCTTATGCCCAAGCGCAAGAATGTTCATGGCACTATTTAAGTCCCTATCGTGAGTGACACCACACTCACATGACCATTCTCTTATTCCAAGACCTGTCCTACCTCTCGGACTACTTGAGGTGATCTCACCGCAGCACGAACAGATTTGGGTGGTATAGGCTTCATTGACTTCTTCAAACATTACCCCTGCGTTCTCGCATTTATACTTGAGCATTGTTTTTAGTGCTGAAAACCCTGTATCTAAAACAGACTTTGCCATTTTAGTTTTTACAAGCTTTTTGGCACTTAAGTCACCTACAATTATGAGTGCATTATTTTTAACAAGTAATGTACTTGCCTTATGCAAATGGTCTTTACGGCAATTTGCAATCTTGGCGTGTAATGCACGTACACGTTTTTTATTCCTTGCTCGTTGAGCAATACCTAATTTCTTTTCGTATTGGCGATAGAACTTGGGGTTTGAAATAACCGTACCATCAGAACAGGTTGCAATATCTTTTAAACCTAGATCAATACCTATGGCTTTGGTTGCTGTTGGTTTTTCTTGATTCGATGAATCGACCACAAGGCACACGTACCAACGCCCACGGCTGTCCTCAACAAATGAACCAGTTCTAACAGCATATTTGCTTAATCCATAGCTATCCCATAGTTTGAATTGATGTTTACCATATTGAACATATCCATCAGCGTATTTGATCGCTACTTTCTTAAACGGTATCCATCCAAGTGATTTTCTTGCTGACTTCTTGTTGCTAACACGCCATTTGAGTTTGGCTTTCTTAAACTGCTTTCTGCGTGTGATTAATTCTTCGGTGACAGCCTGTATGGTTTGGCTGTGCAAACCACACTCTTTAGATGCGCCTTTGGTGTATTGAGCAATATCAAATGCAGATAGAAACTCACCTTTTCTTTTTAGGTGCTTAAAACTTAAATCATTCACATAATTCCAAACAAAGTTCACCTCAGATGCTAATTTAATCAGCACCTTTGCGTGTTTGTCTTTTATGCGGAGTTTAAGTGTTTTCATGTGCTTATTTTAACAATAATATTTTAAGTAATGAACAACAAAGATATTTAATACGACATTCCATGTCGTATGGCTTACGCCAGTCGCTTATATCCTCGTGCTGAACCACGAGGTTTTACGCTCCAAGTGATAAAACTCGGTTCTAATGTGAGCAAATAGGCTTCATGTGCAATGCTCAAATAATCATACGGTTCCACTTCTAAAAGTTGTGCCAGATCAATCAGCAAGTCTTTATCCACTTGTTGTAGTTTGAGCTTGGGTTGTGCGGTGGATTGTTCCATCGTGGTTTGAGGCGCTTTGTTGTGCAGGAATTCATCGAGCAAAGCACTTGGAGCGTTTAGAAATTGCGCTGAGTGGATTTCTACATCGACCTGTTTGGGCACATGAATAAAAAACAGAATTTGGCTTAAATCTAAGCCATAAGCGCCCGATAAAGATTGTTTAGCCTGCTGAAATATATCCAGTAAAAGTTCAAGATGGCTGTATTGCAGCGTGTCATTGGAATTCAGCAGAGGATTGCCATAGATATGTCGCTGTTTAAAATAATCTGCAAAAATATTTTTAAATTGATGCAGACCGCTAGAATTGTTGGCTTGAGTGCGATAACGCCATTTTTCTATATTCCATTTATTTACTTCAGATAAATATTGTGCTTCATCTTCCTGTTCATTAAACAGGTTGCGTTGGCTTGAAACAGCTAAATAATCGACCCCAAGATATTCATTAAAGACCAGTACACAGGCATAAATTTGGTCTTGTTCATATTGCTCATAGAGTTGGAAAAACTCTTGAATGAGGGTGTTTTTCAGGTTCTGAATATGTTCTAACATTTTATCGGCTTACTTTTTATTTTGGGATTTATGTTTTGAGCAATTGTTGTTTATATTTTGCTCAACCTCATGATTGTGTCAAAGCTGAGAAAAATGTCAATAAGACAAAACAAATTGTAGTCAAAGCTCACTTAAGTTGTTAAATTGTAATTAAAATCAATTCATAGAGGTGGGCTATGAGTGAATTAAACAGTGCACTAAAAGAAGACCAATTCTATAAAACACTTTTGGAAACCACGAATGCAATTCCGTGGCAGATTAACTGGAAAACCAAAGCTTTTAGCTATATTGGCCCACAAATTGAGTCTTTACTGGGTTGGACGCAAGACAGCTGGAAAACTGCACAAGATTGGATTGATCGGATGCATCCTGAAGATCGGGACAAGACCGTGAATATGTGTGTGAGTCTGTCCGATCAAGGCACAGACCACGAAGCGGATTATCGTGCCTTAACCGCTACAGGAGATTATGTCTGGATTCGTGATGTGGTGCATGTGATTCGTGAAAATAACGAAACTGTGGCGATTATTGGGTTTATGTTTGATATTTCTGCGCGTAAACAAATGGAGTTGGAACTCGAAGCGTTGAGTCGCAAAAATCTGGCTTTGAGCTTACAAGACCCGCTGACCTTGGTTGCCAATCGAAAGGCGCTCAGTGAGCGTATAGAAAACGAATTTAAACGTGCTGTGCGTCATCAACATGCATTGTCTCTCTTGTTTATCGACATCGACCATTTCAAGCCTTATAACGACAATTATGGACATTTACAGGGTGATCATTGTTTGATTAGTGTGGCGCAGTTGCTTAAACAACACTTTGCGCGTGCATCTGACTTTGTGGCTCGCTTTGGTGGTGAAGAGTTTGTGGTGCTATTGCCTGAAACACCATTGGCAGATGCTGTACAACTTGCTGAAAACTTTAGGCAGGCAGTATATGCGCTGGAAATTCCACATACCAAGACAGGGGAGACGACCCAAGTTACTGTGAGTATTGGTGTAAATAGCTATCATCAAAATCAGCAGTATCACAATGTGGTCGATTTTCTGCATTCAGCCGATGAATTGTTGTATTTGGCAAAAAACAAAGGACGTAATCAGGTGCAGTATCTGACACAGTCTTGTGTTTAGTCGAAATCTGAAAAAACAGCAAGCTTCGTGCTTGCTGTTTTTATAAATAATTTCAAAGGAGCGGCTTAGAATTAAATGGCTTAAAAGTTTGGACGATAATCAAAACTTTGTGCTGCACTGTTGTCCCGAAAGGCGCGCACAGGTTTTTTCGCTGTGGTTGCAGTGTTAATCATGTTGTTAGGAAAGACCTGAATATAGTTATTAAATAACTCGACATTGCGGTTATAAATAGTAATCGCAGCACCGACATTTTCGTTCTGCTCATCAATTTCATGCATCATTTTTAAATACAGTTGGTCGGCTTTGAGTTCAGGGTAATTTTCGACCACCACATTTAAGCTGCGCATCAATTCTTTGCTCAAGGCTTCAACACGTTGTAATTGGCTGACATCGGCATTGTTGATGTTTAGGTTCATAATATTTTGGCGCAGTTCAGTCACTTTTTCTAAAGTGCCTTTTTCCATACCTGCATATTGTTCGACCACTGGCGCAAGTTCTTCAAGCGTTTTTAACTTCTGTCGTTCAAAACTGGTCACATCTGCCCAAGCGCGGATGGTGGCGTTGTGGTGGCGTATGATGTTGTTACGAATCATGATGCCCAGCATCACCAAGACGATGACAACCAAAAGAAAAATTGCGATACCCATGTTTTGCCCCAAGACGATTTTCTTAGTCCAGAAAATCAATCAAATCTGTCTGTAATTGTTCTAAATAAGGTAATTTAAAAGTGCGTAAGTGTCCACGCAATGCGGAAATATCTTGAATATTTTTTGCTTTACTGGAAATTTCAAACAAGTTGCGATTACCTAAAAAACAGAGCGTGTTCCGCTCAGGGTGAAATAACAAATCACCTTGCTGATGCTGAAAAAAATCATCCAGTTTTAACACCATTGCAGGGCTGAGCGTACGCGCCAGTTGAATTGCATCACTGCCAAAAAAGTTGAGTTTTTGATTCAGGCGAATGTCACTGGTATGCCACGGCACATGATAAGGCGCACCAAAGGTTTTATTGTTTGAGGTAACGGCTAAACCTTGTAGCTGCACATCAAAGACAAATACGCCCGATAAATGTCGCACCACTTCACGTACTTTGTAGTCATTGCCATTTTGATCTTTAATGCGGGTTTCACTGACATAGCGATATTCAAATACCAAAACCTGATGCTGCTTGCCTTGTTGATCTTGCCAAACTGTACTGGCATAGCGGGTAATGTCATTGGAAAGATTACCCAAATGAAATAAGGGGAACATCGCTTTTAAATGGGCGATAAAGTAAATGGGTTGCAAGGTTTTGGCGAGGTGCTGCGGTGGTTGTTGCCATGCCAGTTGGTAGCGTTGAGCAATGCTTTCCTGTTCTAAAAAAGCAATGACTTCTTCAATGGGATCATCTTGTTCATAGGTAATAAATGCCCAAAAAATACAGACTACACCAATCAGCAAACAAAATTGCAGCCAAATATTACTCGGTTGAATCAAGAGCAATAAACAGAACAACACACCTATAATGCCAAGCAGGACAGGCAAAACATTTTCAAACTTGAGGGTGATGTCATCTTGCCAAGGGTGTAAGCCATCTAAAATATCTTGATGGCTTTGTGCTTTTTTTCCAATATCCCATAACCGCGCGATATTACGAAATACCCGTTGATTCTTCTTGCGTCGAATATGAATGGAGTGTTGCACGGAATCGAGCGGCATGGCGGTTTCTTTTACAGTTTGAAAATTAAGTCTGAGCTTGATCAATCAGCATGGCATCGCCATAGCTAAAGAAACGATAGCGTTCCGCCACAGCATGTTGATACGCCTGCATGACATTTTCACGGCTTGAAAGCGCAGATACCAACATTAATAAGGTGGATTCAGGCAAGTGGAAATTGGTGATTAGACGATCCACCACTTTAAACTGATAACCTGGGTAAATAAAAATTTGCGTATCACCCGACCACGCTGCAAGTTTGCCTGCATGGGCTTGGGCAGCACTTTCCACGGCACGGGTGGCAGTTGTGCCCACTGAAATAACTTTGTTGCCTCGTGCTTTGGTTTCACGAATCAGCGCTACGGCAGCTTCAGAAACTTCACACCATTCACTGTGCATGATGTGATTGGCAATATCATCGGTACGTACAGGCAGGAATGTACCTGCGCCCACGTGCAAGGTCACAAAGGTTTTTTGAATGCCTTTATCTGCTAGCTGTTGCAGTAAGGCTTCATCAAAGTGCAAGCTGGCAGTGGGGGCGGCAACACTAGCGAGTTTTGTTGGGTCGTTAAATACGGTTTGATAACGCTCGGTATCAATCGCTTCTGCTTCGCGGTTAAAGTAGGGTGGAATCGGCAACTGACCGTAGGCATCCAATACGTCTAAAATAGGCTGCGAAAACTCGACAATAAATAAGTTTTCATGGCGACCTTGTACGGTCACTTTTACAGCATCAGGCCCAATAAACAGTTCTGCACCTGCTTTTGGTGAGTTGCTGGCTTTAATATGGCAATGGGCAATAAATTGATCTTGCAGACGTTCTACCAAGACTTCCACTGCACCGCCTGTGGCACGTTTACCTTTAAGACGCGCTTTCATGACTTTGGTATCGTTAAGTACCAGTAAATCGCCCGCTTCGAGTAAATTCAGTAAGTCGGTAAATTGATGGTCATGATACTGACCTTGAGCATCAAGATGCAGCAGACGAGAGGCGCTACGACTTGCTAGTGGGTAACGAGCAATGAGTTCATCGGGGAGATTAAAATTAAAGTCAGAAAGCTGCATGATAAAAACAAGTTAGAACACTGGGAAAACTGCGCCTAGTATATGCTTTTTTAGGTTTTATGGATGAAATTGGTCGATTATAAATCAAAAAAATGACAGCTGATTTAATTTTAAACAATTGCAAAAAACTTGCGTTGACAAGCTGTCAAAAAAGTTTATTATACCCATCAACACCTACCCGAGGTGGTGAAATTGGTAGACGCGGCGGACTCAAAATCCGCTGTCAGAGATGACGTGTCGGTTCGAGTCCGACCCTCGGGACCATATAAAGGAAAAGCCCTCAAGCATATTAGGACTTGGGGGTTTTTTTATTGTCTGTATATTAATGGGTTGTGCCATTTTTTAGCTCCAGTCTTAATGATTCCATTAGCCACAATTCAGGTGGTCACTTTGGAAAATGAGTACCCAAATGAGTACCTGATTTTTCATTGGTACTCATGGTGGAATCAGATGCTAAGCTTAAATTATTAGATCAATACAATAATCAAATGTGATTGATCGGGTGTCTTATAGGGCTTGTAGTACTTAAAAGCTTTATTCACTATCTAAAGCTACTTTGATGACATCTGCAATTGTCTCAGTGGTGACGCCTCTTTTTCGAGCATTCTCAGAATGGAGCCAAGTTGCTAAGTCTTTATTGCCTTTAGATGCATTGCAGCCAATACAGCACAATGCAATATTGGATAAGGTTGTAATTCTTATATCGTTGATAATGTGTTCCCAAGACTTCTTATTGGCTCTTTCAGTGCCAAACTTTTTGCCGCAATATACACAGCACAGGTCTCGCTCCAAGACCGCATCTTCTATGTGCTTTGGTATTCCCCATGAATTTGCCATTTTAGGTTTTCCTTATTTTATGGCTATAGTTGAATGAAAAATCCTAACCTGTGATAACTCACATTCATAAAATTTAGATCTAAGCATAAAATGAAATAGTTGTCATAACACTATATAAATGAGGGTGTAAAAAACCAGCGCCGAAGCGCTGGTTTTTAACATTACTAACTTAGGTTAGTTTTGCATCAACTTATTGAGCTGCATCAAGTGCAGCATTGAATGTTGCGCTTGGACGCATTACTGCATTCACTTTAGCTTGATCTACTGCGTAGTAACCACCGATATCAACCGATTTACCTTGTACTTCCGCAAGTTCAGCAACAATTTTGTCTTCGTTTGCAGCTAAAGCTTGTGCAAGTGGTGCAAACTTCGCTTTCAACTCAGCATCTTCGTCTTGAGCAGCAAGTGCTTCTGCCCAGAATTTTGCCAAGTAGAAGTGGCTGCCACGGTTGTCCAGTTCGCCAGTACGACGTGATGGAGACTTGTCGTTATCAAGTAATTTGCTGGTCGCTTGATCAAGAGTTGATGCAAGTAATTTCGCACGAGTATTATCTTCTTTAATACCCATTTCTTCTAAAGAAGCAGCAAGCGCAAGGAACTCACCTAAAGAATCCCAACGTAAGTGGTTTTCTTCAACAAGTTGTTGTACGTGTTTAGGCGCAGAACCACCCGCACCAGTTTCGTACATACCGCCACCCGCCATTAACGGAACGATAGATAACATTTTTGCAGAAGTGCCAAGCTCCATAATTGGGAACAAGTCTGTGAGGTAGTCACGTAAAATGTTACCTGTTACAGAAATGGTGTCTAAACCACGCGCAACACGCTCAAGCGTATAACGCATCGCACGAACTTGTGACATGATTTGAATATCTAAACCAGTCGTGTCGTGATCTTTTAAGTATTTTTGAACTTTTTTGATCACTTCGTTTTCGTGTGGACGGTACGGGTCTAACCAGAAAATTGCTGGCATACCAGAGTTACGTGCACGTGTTACTGCAAGTTTAACCCAGTCGCGAATAGGTGCATCTTTCACCTGACACATACGCCAGATGTCGCCTTCTTCTACGTTTTGAGTCATCAACACTTCACCAGTGTCAATATCAGTGATGTTTGCAACACCTGCAGCAGGAACTTCAAAAGTCTTGTCGTGTGAGCCGTATTCTTCAGCTTTTTGCGCCATCAAACCTACGTTTGGCACAGTACCCATCGTACGTGGGTCGAAGTTACCATTCCACTTACAGAAATTGATCATTTCTTGGTAAATACGCGCGAAAGTAGATTCAGGCATTACTGCTTTACAGTCGTAAGGTTTACCGTCAGCACCCCACATTTTACCGCCACCACGAATCATTGCAGGCATAGAAGCATCTACAATTACGTCGTTTGGAGAGTGGAAGTTGGTGATGCCTTTTGCAGAATCCACCATTGCAAGTGCAGGGCGGTGTTCTTGGCATGCGTGTAAATCTTCGATGATTTCTTCACGTAAAGAAGTTGGTAAGGTTTCGATCTTTTCATAAAGACCTGCCATACCGTTGTTGACGTTAATGCCAAGTTCTTCAAACAATTTACCGTGTTTTTCAAACGCTTCTTTATAGTAAATTTTCACACAGTGACCGAATACAATCGGGTGTGAAACTTTCATCATGGTCGCTTTTACGTGTAAAGAGAACAAAATGCCTGCTTCTTTACAATCATCCAATTCTTTTTCATAGAAGTCGCAAAGCGCTTTCTTGCTCATGAACATAGAATCGATGATTTCGCCGTCAAGTAACGCTACTTTTTCTTTCAGTACAATGGTTTCACCAGATTGAGTGATGAGTTCCATTTTTACGTTACGTGCGCGGTCAAGCGTCATCGATTTTTCGCCATGGTAGAAGTCGCCTTCATCCATGTGTGAAACGTGAGTTTGTGACCATTGCTTCCATTCACCCATAGAGTGCGGGTGTTTTTTCGCATAGTTTTTCACTGCAGCAGGTGCACGACGGTCAGAGTTACCTTCACGTAATACAGGGTTTACTGCTGAGCCTAAGCATTTGCCAAAACGAGCGCGTAAAGCTTTATCTTCTGCAGTATTTTCATTTTCAGGATAGTCAGGAATTGCATAGCCTTTTGCTTGTAATTCCTTGATACATGCAACTAACTGAGCAACTGAAGCACTGATGTTTGGAAGTTTGATGATATTGGTATCTGGATCTTGCGTGAGACGTCCAAGCTCTGCGAGGTTGTCGGCTACCTTCTGTTCTTCGCTTAGGTATTCCGAGAATTCAGAGAGTACGCGTGCTGCTACAGAGATATCACTCTTGACAATCTCGATGCCAGCAGGCTTAGTAAAGGTCTCAATGATCGGCAGTAGAGAGTAGGTCGCCAACAATGGCGCCTCATCGGTCAGTGTGTAAATGATTTTTGACTTTCCACCAGCCATATATAGCCCCTTGCTTTGATTGAGTTTTTTAGGAGCGAGATGATGACTCAGCCCCTGCGAACCGATTTGCCTAATTTAACCTTGAGAGTATCGACTCTCTATGCATTTCAGTCAACGTAATTACAGTGATGACGCCATTTCGCTACGAAATGATGTGTCGCATTTGTGCGAGTCAAGACACGGCTTAATGTAAAAATGAGCCTATTTAAACCTAAAAATCGCCTTGAGTATTTACTGTTGAAATACTAATCAAATCGTATGATGAAGATATGACATCAAAAATATATGTATATTTTATTATAAATTAACCAGTTGAGGGTTCGACTTAAGTCGAATGTTTGATAAATAACCGATGAAAATGATAGGTGGATATATTTATTCTATTTATTTTATATGTTTATCAATATGTTGCTTCTATTTTTTACAGTGTGATGCAATGTAAACTCTTGTATAGAAGTTGAGATTTTCTTCAAAAACGGAGGGAAATCTACAGATAAAAAGCCTGATTTATATTTTAAAAGTTTAGATCTATTTTTATGGTCCAAATTTTACAAAAATAAGCGTATTTTTTAGCGGGTTTGTAGCACCGTTTGATCCATCAAAAATCATAATCAAGCGTGAGCTAAACCCTTGTTAATCCATAGATGAAAAAATCAAGTAGTAAAGAAGAAATGCCGAGTTGTTACGCAGTTTTTTAAATTAGTTTGAAAGCTTGTGTTTTGTGTTAAAGTTTGTAGGTTAACTCTGAATTCAGTGGATGAGTTTTGTAGACAAAATAATTCATAGGCGCGGCACACTTTAATTAACGAGGCAAAAATGAAAATACAGTTGCTGGAAATTGGTCCTGAAACGGAGCAACTCAGTGCTTGCACACTCTCGTTATTATTGGGTGTACATACGCCAAGTAACCAAATTGATGGTTTTTTGAAGTTTGCCCGTCAAATGCTGCATGTAGATCATGCCATTTTGACTTTTAAAAATGAGCCGTACATCTGGTATTCCACCAATCAAGTTTTTAAAGCCTTTCGTGCCAACCCAAACGCACGGTTAGACGCTTTCTTTCAAGGTCAGCAACTGATTGAACCTCAACATCCTCAATATGCAAATTTTGTGCAGCACATCGCAAGTTTGGGGATAGAAGCCGCGCGCCTAATCGCACTGGATTTACTCAAAACCGATGGCGAGTCGATTGGGCAGTTGTTGTTATTTGATCATCGTGAAGAAGCGTTTAGTTTAGGTGCTTTGCCGACAGTGGCGGAGTTTGCTGCAGGTTTGGTGCGTTATATTGAATTAAAAGTTGATTATGCAAGCTTAAAAGAACTGTATGAACAGCAGTCTGCATTGAATTTTAGTAAAACCAAATTTTTCCAAATTATTGCGCATGATTTGCGCGCGCCATTTCATGGCTTATTGGGGTTTTCGGAAGTTTTAGCGCAAGAGCGCGAAACTTTGGATGATTCTAGTATTCAAAATATTGCCGACTATTTATTCGACACAGCACAATCGACCTATAACTTGCTAGAAAGTTTATTGAATTGGGCGATGGCAGAGGGTGGACGCTTTGTGTATCACCCAATTAATTTTGAGTTAAAGCAATCGACCAAAATTGTTTGCGATGTGTTGAAAAGTTTGGCAATCAAGAAAAATATTGAACTGATTGATCAAGTTGAAGAAGGCATTAAAGTTTATGCCGACATCAATATGATTACCTCGGTGATTCAAAATTTGGTGTCGAATGCGCTGAAATTTACCTTTACCGATGGCACAGGCAAAGTCATTTTACGTGCAGAGCAAACAGAAACCAGTGTGGATATTTATATTCAAGATACGGGTTTGGGCATGACTGCACAACAACTCGAAACGCTGTTCGAGCCTAAACTTACTGTTAGTTTTAAAGGCACTGCAGGTGAAAAGGGTATTGGTTTAGGTTTGGTGTTGTGTAAGCGTTTTGTCGATTTGAACCACGGGCAAATTGTGGTGGAATCGAAAGAAGGTGTGGGAACGACTTTTAAAGTCAGTTTGCCAATTGCGACCAGTAGCCATCAAGTATTAAGTAAAGAAGCGTTATTATCTGAGAAAACTTAATTTCAAAGTTTATATACAAAGCAAGCAAAAGCCTGTGGATGTTTAAAATCATCCACAGGCTTTTTTTATCGTGATCAATTTAGATCAACTCTTGCATTATTGAATGTTTTGAATCGGACTACCACCCAACGCTTGCAATAAAGTCACATAGGCGTTGTATTGGTTTTGCTTGGTCTGCAATAAACTTAAACGTGCATTGCGGGTGGTTTCTTGTGCATCTAGCAGGTTTTTTAAGGCAATCGCACCATGCCGATAACGCACCTCAGTTAAGCGTTCAGTTTTCTCTGCCAGTGCTAAATTGCGGCTTTGCAGCGCGACTTGTTGATTCAGCGCGGTTCGTGCTGACAGTGCATTTTCGACATCGGCAAAGGCTTTATATAAAGTTTGTCGATATTGCACAATGGCTTTTTCATATTCCAAAGCATTCACTTTTAGATCGCGCTGCATATCATTCCATTGCAAAAATGGCAGGGTTAAACCTGCACCTAAAGTGGCAATTGGGTTTTTTAGGGCATCGCTTAAAGAGGTATGCGCGCCTGTACCGACACCTGTACTGAGTGTGCCTGTAAGACTGATGGATGGGTAATAACTGGCTCGATTGGCATCTTTATTGGCCAAGGCTTTACGTAAACGTAATTCGGCTGCACGTAAGTCGGGACGACGTGACAGCAGTTCTGCAGGTAAGCCAGCAGTAATATTCGGTAAACGAACAGCGGCCAAACTCTGTGGTTCATTGATATTCAACATTTGCACAGGTTGATGCAGTAAAACTGCCAAGGCGGTGCGTGTTTCAACTTTTTGCTGTGCAATTTGGCTCAAGGTTGATTTTTGACTTTGCAGGGCTTGTTCGGCTTGGTTTAAATCCAATCCTGAAACTGCACCCGCGCGATATTGCGCACTGACCAATTGATACGTTTTTTGCGTACTGGCAAGGTTTTGTTGTGCGACAACATAGCGTTCATTTAAATAACCCAATTGCCAATATAAATTGGCAGTGGTTGCAATCAGGCTTTGTGCGGTGGCTTGTAAGTCTTGTTCGGTGGCTAAGGCTTCCCAACGTGCAGCTTCAGTCTGATTGGCAAGTTTACCGAATAAGTCCAATTCATAGCTCAGTCCGGGATAATTCAGCGAAATCCCACGCGCTGTATCACCATTGCCCTCTAAACTAAATTGATGCCCTGTAGAAATACCTGCATTGCCAATCCGGACACCTTGCTGACGTTGGCTTTGTTTGGCTTGTAATCTGGCTTGTTGTAAATTCAGTCCTGCAACCGCGAGGTCACTGTTACGCGCCAAGACTTGTTCAACCAATTGATTTAAAGCAGCATCGTGAAAGAGTGTCCACCAACGGTCTGTATTTAGTTGTGCAAGGACTTGCTGGCTTTTTTGCTGCTGCTCAAACTGTTGAGGAATATTTACAGCAGGTGCCTGATAAGGTGTTTTGACTACGGCTGCACAACCCACTAAGCTGCTGCCAAGAAAAAGCGCAGTGACGAGTTGGCTGAATTGTCGTGACTTCTGGTTAAATCGCATCATCATTCCTTACTCTAATTCCTTATTCTCTAGATAGCGCATCGACAGGGTTCAGTTGGGCAGCATTACGTGCAGGAATAAAACCGAACACAATTCCAATCAGGCTTGAACAGACAAAAGCGGCTACAATCGAGGTGGTGGAGTACGCCATTTGAAAGGTTCCACCTGCCACATGATTAATCAATTGCCCAATTCCGAGTGCGAGCAAGACGCCAAGTACACCGCCTAAAATACACACTAAAATGGCTTCAATTAAAAATTGCTGCAAAATATCGCTTTGTCGTGCGCCGACTGCCATGCGTACCCCAATTTCTTGGGTGCGTTCTGTGACAGAGACCAACATGATGTTCATTACGCCAATTCCACCGACCACCAGTGAAATCACTGCAATAGCAGAAACCAGTAAGGTCATGGTGGCGGTAGTTTGTTGGATGGTTTCACGGATACTGTCGGCATTTTGAGTAAATACATCCTGCGCACCATGACGCTGTACCAACAGACTTAGGATGGCATTTTCTGCTGCAGCACTTGGATATTCATCTTTGACTCGTACAATAATGCTGCGCACATGGCTTTGGCCAAGCATGCGGCTCATTACCGTAGAGTAGGGCAAATACACATTTAAGCTGTCGGCATTGCCCATCATGCTTTTTTGTTCTTCGACCACGCCAATAATACGGCTGGGTACGCTGCCCAATAAAATTACTTGCCCGACAGGGTTGCTGCCATCACTAAAAAATGTATTTTTGGTGTTGTGATCAATCACCACATCTTGCGCTTGTTCCAGCACGCTGTGTTTGTCAAAAGGCTGACCCGACTGGAAGTTCATGCCGCGCACATAGAAAAAGTCTTCGCTCACACCATTGACTGTGGCAGAAGCCTCGGTGTCTTTAAAACGTACTGTGACGTTGCTATTGACCGATGGGCTGACCCCATCCACATAAGGTTGTTCTGCCAAAGCATCGGCATCGGCAGGAATTAGGGTTTTAAGCTGAGATGAGCGCGAGGTATCACCAAAACCACGCCCCTGAAACACGGTAATGGTGTTGGTACCTAAACTGCTGATGTTCTCTAAAATTTGTTTCTGTGAACCATTGCCAAGTGCCACAACAGATACAACCGAAGCGATCCCGATAATAATCCCGAGCATGGTTAAAAAGGTGCGCATGCGATGCGCATTCATCGCCAGTAGCGCCATGCGGAAGGCTTCACCTAAACGATCAAATACAGAACGCCAAGCTGAAGTTCTTTTTTGTGGTGAATGTTGCAAAGTTTGTTGGGTAATATCATCTTGATCGGCAGGTGTGTTGGGCTGATCAGAAATAATAAGCCCGTCACTGATTTCAATAATCCGTGTGGCATTTTTAGCGACATTATGGTCATGTGTGACCAAGATGATGGTGTGACCTTTGGTATTTAGCTCACGCAAAATCCGCATCACTTCAATACCGCTATTCTTGTCGAGTGCACCTGTGGGTTCATCGGCAAGAATCACATCGCCACCATTCATCAAGGCACGTGCAATGGATACACGTTGTTGTTGTCCACCTGAAAGCTGACTTGGGCGGTTTTGGGTTTTATCGGCTAGACCTAAGTCACTGAGCAGCGCAGTCGCGCGTGCTTGTCGTTCTTCAACATCGGCACCTGCATAAATTGCAGGCACTTCGACGTTGCCCGCAGCGCTTAAATCACCCAATAAGTGATAGCGCTGGAAAATAAAACCAAAATATTCACGACGTAGCTGTGCCAATTCATCGGCTTCAAGTTGTCGGGTTTCGCGTCCTTTGACTTTGTAGCTGCCTGTGGTGGGTTGATCCAGACAGCCCAAAATATTCATGAGGGTGGATTTTCCCGAACCCGACTGACCTACAATCGCAACCAATTCACCTGGGTAAATCTTCAGATCAATGCCTTTGAGAATCTGCACTGTAGATTCACCCGCAGGGAATTCACGGGTCAGATTGGTGACCTCTAACAGAGGTTGTGACTGACTCATCTTACATTCTCACTGATGGGCCAACACGACCACCACGCTTCGCCGCATCGTTTGAGGTATCGGAACCATCGGCAATAATGACTTGATCGCCCAGTTTTAGGCCACGAATGACTTGTACTGTTGCGCGGTTGTTTAAGCCAAGCAATACCGATTGTGGTCGAGCTGAACCATCGGCTTGCAGCACGCGTACCATGCCTAAAGAGGCTTTACCTTGATCAACCAAGGCTTTTTCATTGGTAGTCAATTCCAAGCGGGCAGGGCGTTTGCTAGAACTGGCATCGGTATTGTCGCGCTCAGCACGTACGTTGCTGTCTGAATTATTGCTGTTGCCACGACTGCGTGAACGGTTTACACCTTGTACCGCAGCAGCAGGAATGGTCAGCACATTGCGTGCCTCTGCCAATACAATGGACACTTGTGCGGTCATATTGATGCGTAGCTTGCCGTCTTCATTTGGTACGTCAAATAAAGCGTTGTAGTACACTGCAGAACTTGAAGATGATGACGTATTGTTATTGCTTTCGGTATTGATGGATTTGGGTGCAGGTTCTACCTGACGTAAAGTAGCGTAATGTTTTTTCTCACTGTTGCCCAAGGTGGTGAAATAGACCGTTTGTCCCTCTTCGACCTTCATTACATCCGCTTCAGAAATTTCTGCTTTTACAGTCATGGTGTCAAGTTTGGCTAATTTAACAATCGTGGGCGCACTTTGATTGGCGTTCACGGTTTGACCTTCTTCGGTCACAATTGCAACGACAGTGCCATCCATTGGGGCAAGAATACGGGTATAACCTAAATTTTCTTTAGACGTGTCTAAAGTTAGGCGTGACTGTTCAATTTGAGCGTTAATGGCAGCAATTTCTGCTTGTGAAGTTTTATAGTTGGCTAAGGCAGTTTCAAGTTCGGCACGTGAGGTCGCATCTTGCGCATACATGGCTTGTTGACGCTGATATTCTGCTGCGACTTTGGCGAGATTGGCTTGTCGAACCGCCAATTGTGCCTGTTGGTTTTTAATACTGGCCTGCGCTGTTTTAAACTCATTTTCCTGTCGTACGGAGTCAATTTGGGCAATCAACTGTCCTTGTTTGACCTGATCGCCTAACTGAACATACATTTTTTTGACTTGACCCGAAACTTGCGCACCAACGCTGACCATTTTGGTGGCTTCAAGTACGCCTGTTGCCAACACCGCACTTTCAATATCTCCACGACTTACTTCGGCAGTAATGTATTGCGGTTGTTGTTCTTTCGGTTTTAAAAAATACCAAGCGGCAAGTGCCAGCATTAGCGCAATGATAATTCCCGCAATAAGTTTGGTCGATTTTATTTTTGGCATGAGTCAAAAAACAGAAAAAAAGAAATTAAAAGGATTATAGAAGTGAAATAAGGATAAATCGTGAATTTTTTAAAGAAATTGCAAATGAGAATTATTTATTAGTGGTTTGAGCTAGATTTAATACAGTCTGAGTACGGTATTACATCCATAAAAAAGTGAAAATAGCATCTGTTAACGAGGTGGGATAGTTGGTTTCATCTCTATGATAATTTTATTAATTTTTATGATAAATGCTGAAAAATACAACTATGGTCTAAGTTGCTTAAAAAACCTTATTTTCTATATGGATTTAAAAATTAAAAGCGGCTAGTATCAAATTCCATAAAATAATTATGGATTTAATCATTAGGATAATACGGCATCGGGACGATGCAATAAAACACGACTTTAAGCAAAAAATCTGAGGGTAAATCATGGAGTGGAGTGAGAAATTTAATATCGGAATTGATGTGATTGACAATCAACATCGACAAATTCTGGACTATATTAATGCGCTGGAAAAAATTCGGGCGACAGGTGCGCGGGAGCAAATCAAAGAAGTCTTGGATGACTTGATTGACTATACGCAATCGCATTTTAGCTTTGAAGAAAACTTGTTGTCACAGGTCAATTATCAATACTTACCATCACATCGTGGTATTCACGAACTTTTTGTGAAGCGTTTGAATGATTGCCGTCAGCGTTTTGCCAATGGCGAATCGGTAGAACATGATTTGTATCGTTTGTTGTCTAAATGGTTGATTAACCATATTCAGCATGATGATCAGGATTATGTCGATGCGGTACGCGACAATATGCTGCATTATTTGCGTTCGCAGGAACAGAAAAAAGGTAAAAGTTGGTTTGCACGTTTCTTTAGCTAATCTTGCGATAAGTGGCTGACTTTAAAATTTATTTAATGAAGTCTGCTAAATTAAGCCGAGTGAGAAGCGAACAGTGTTTTACCACAGAGTTCTGTAATGGCTTGTAGCACCAGATGTTCAGGGTTTTCCTTGGACATCCCTTTAATGGCGGCATCAATACGCAATAACAGAGCAGGCCATTGCAAGAAACTATTTGGATTTAAACGTCGCAAAGCTTGCTGATACACACTGACTTTGTTTTTCCAAATACCCAGTTGCAAAGCATTTTGTGGTTGTTCAAATAATTGCATCAGTAAGCGCATTTCTTTGCTGATGCTCCACAAAATTAAACTCATGGCTTCACCCGAAGCCATGAGGTATTGAAAAATTTTCATAGCTTGCGCTAGATTTCCCGTCAGTAAAGCATCATTTAAATCATAAGTGCTATAACGAGATTGATCTTGTAAACAGGCATGTAAATGTTCAATCTGAATCTGCTGAATTTCAGGAAAGGTGTCACTGACCCGCATTAAGCTATTTTTGGCAGCCAAAAGGTTGTGTTCATGATGTTGTTCCAACCATTGCCACGCATCATGTCCTAATTGAATGCCAAGCTTTTCTGCTTCCAAACCTAAAATCTGCTGCCGATCTTTAGGATAATTCGCCGTAAGCGCAACATTGACCCCATTGGCATCAATCAACTGAAAAAAACTGGATTTCAGACTATTGTTGTCTTGTTTCGGCATTACCACCAACAGCAAGTTTTGTTCATTGTGTTGAATATAACTTTTCAGTTGTTTTAGTGTGCTGGCATCAGGCTTGATATTGCCGTGTACTTCAACCGCCAATTGACTCGAAAACAGTGACAGACTGTTTAAGGCATTGAATACATTTTTCCAATCGCTAACGCTATTTAAATCATAACGCTGACGTTCAATATCCTGTTTTTGCCAACTGGCACGAAAAGCATCCAGCAAGTTTTGTTCGAGTAAGGGTTCTTGACCATGCAAAATCCATACGCCACGTGCTTCATCGACACGTTTGAGGGCTTGTAGATAGTCAAGTTTCATAAAAAATTCGCACTCGAAAACTTATTTAGGGTTTGAATACACAGGTGGGTTGACCAAAGGTAAACGATTAGATGAAATTTGACGCACAATTTGCTGTGCTACATCATCAATAATGACTTCTTTTAAGAATTTTTGTTCCTGATCATCGGTATTCACAGTTGCGACATCGTATTGATAACTGCGCGTTGCCATGACGGTACGAGGTTCGGTGATCGGGTTGCCTTGCGCATCTTCAATACGGAAAGTCACACTCAAACGCAATAAGGTTTCTACCAGTTTGCCATTCAATTCCAAGCGACGTGGTGTATAGTCAAGTACACGCAGTACATAGGCATTAGGGTCATTGCTGAGTTGTACGCCCGCTGTACCCATGTGAATGGAAAGTTTTTCTTCTAATTCTTCAGCATTGCTCGGTAAAGCCAGACTCATTTTTGAATAAGCCACAGGTGCAATGCTTGGATTGGTGCCTTTAAGATGAAAACCGCAGCCGACTAAGCTAGCACTGAGTCCACAAGTTAAAACAATGACTGCTAGACGTTGGCTAAAGTGCATGTGCTGTCCTCTGTAATATTCTTGAAAGTTTAAAAGCGGAAGTTGAGAATATCTTGATTGTAGGTGCAAAGCTCGTTGACTGACAACGGGCTTTGTTTGGAAATTGTTTTAATTCCTTTTTTGTAGGAGGGTTTAGGGGGATTGTTTTATAAAATCCCTCCAAACCTCCCTTTAAAAAAGGGAGGTTTAAAAGCACTTAAACCACCAAATTCACTAGCTTATTCGGTACCACAATTTCTTTCTTGGTTGGCCCAGTCAAGAATGGTTGTACTTCTGGTAAGGCTTTGGCAAGTGCAAGAATGTCTTCTTTAGATGCATCTACCGCTACATCAAGCTTGCCGCGTAATTTACCATTTACCTGCACCACAATAGTTTGAGTATTGCGGGTTAATGCAGACTCATCGACCACAGGGAATAGGGTAGAGGTTAATTCAATTCCGAACTCTACCAATAAGGTTTGGCTCAAGTGTGGTGCAAATGGCGCAAGCAAGGTCAATAAAGTCACAATTGCTTCACGTTCAACCGCAAAGTCTTGTTCGTTCTGCGCTTCAAACTTGTTGCAAGCATTCAAGAGTTCCATCAATGCTGCAATTGCAGTGTTGAACGCATGACGACGCTCAATATCATCGCCCACTTTTTGAATGGTTTCATGGGTTTTGCGACGTAAGTCTTGTGCTGCTGTAGCAAGTTTGCTGCTGTCTATTGCAGTTGCATTGCTGCCTTTTTCAAGGAAACCTGCCGCCAAACGCCAAACACGTTTTAAGAAGCGGTTCGCACCTTCAACACCTGCATCTGACCATTCTAAAGACTGATCAGGTGGTGCAGCGAACATCATAAATACACGTGCAGTATCTGCGCCGTATTGGTCAATAATGGCTTGCGGGTCGATACCGTTATTTTTCGATTTCGACATTTTTTCCTGACCGCCAACAATCACAGCTTGACCATCGCCCATGTATTTTGCAGAAAGAACACGACCTTTTTCGTCTTTTTCAAGCTCGATATCGGCAGGGTTAAACCAAGTTTTCTTGCCGCTTTCTGCTTCGCGGTAGAAGGTGTCAGCCAAGACCATGCCTTGAGTCAGTAAGTTGGTAAATGGCTCATTGCCTTGTACCACGCCTTCATCACGCATAAGTTTGTGGAAGAAACGCGCGTACAATAAGTGCAAGATGGCGTGTTCTACACCACCAATATATTGATTAACTGGCAACCAAGTTTGCGCAGCTTCAGGCTTGACCATGCCACCTGTAAAGTCTGGAGATGCGTAACGTGCGTAATACCAAGATGACTCTACAAAAGTATCTAAGGTATCGGTTTCACGACGTGCTTCGCCACCACAGCATGGGCAAGTAGTTTGATAGAATTCAGGCATTTTATTTAACGGGTTGCCTGAGCCATCTGGCACAACATCGGTAGGTAAAATGACAGGAAGCTGATCTTCTGGAACTGGAACTTGTCCACATTTTTCACAGTTGATCATCGGAATTGGGCAGCCCCAGTAACGTTGGCGTGAAACACCCCAGTCACGTAAACGGAATTGTACTTTTACATTGGCTAAGCCTTGTGGCTCTAATTTCGCTAAAAGTGCATCAAAAGCCGCTTGGAAATCTAAACCATCAAATTCGCCTGAATTGACCAGTTTACCTTCTTTAGAACCGTACCATTCTTGCCATTGGGTTGTGTCAAAGTCCGCATCGTCTGCACCTTTGGCATCAATCACCTGAATAATTGGCAATTGGAATTTATTGGCAAACTCAAAATCACGCTCATCGTGTGAAGGTACAGCCATCACCGCGCCAGAACCGTAAGACATCAACACATAGTTGGCAATCCACACAGGTAATTCTTTACCTGTTACTGGATGCTTCACAAATAAGCCAGTCGCCATGCCTTTTTTCTCGGCAGTGGCAAGGTCAGCTTCTGCCACAGAACCCATGCGGCATTCTTCAATAAAGGCTTTTAATTGTGCATTGTTTTCTGCTGCTTTTAACGCCATTGGATGTTCTGCAGCAACAGCCACATAAGTTGCACCCATTAACGTGTCAGCACGCGTTGTAAATACAGTCAGACCATCTGCATAAATTTCAGGATTTGCCGATGGGAATGTGATTTCCATCCCTTGCGAACGCCCAATCCAGTTGCGTTGCATGGTCAAGACTTGCTGTGGCCAGCCATCTTTTAAAGTTTCTAAATCGTCTAATAATTCTTGGGCATAATCGGTAATGCGGAAGTAGTACATTGGAATATCGCGTTTTTCTACCAATGCACCTGAACGCCAACCACGACCATTTTCGACCTGTTCATTGGCCAAAACTGTTTGATCGACAGGATCCCAGTTGACTGTCGAGAGTTTGCGATAAATTAACCCTTTTTTATACAGTTGCACGAATAACCATTGTTCCCAGTGGTAATACTCTGGGGTGCAAGTGGCAAATTCACGATCCCAATCTACTGCCAAACCTAGTTTTTTCAATTGGTCGCGCATGTAGGCGATATTTTCAAAAGTCCATTTAGCTGGGGCAACCTGATGCGCAATCGCTGCGTTTTCAGCAGGTAAACCAAAAGCATCCCAACCCATAGGTTGCAAGACTGTTTCACCTTTTAAACGGTGAAAACGGCTAATTACATCACCAATGGTGTAGTTACGCACGTGACCCATGTGCAGTTTGCCGCTTGGGTAAGGGAACATCGAGAGGATATAACGATGTGGACCTTCGACTGTGTCGGCAACTTTAAAGGCTTTACGAGATTCCCAGTCGCTTTGGACTTGGGGTTCAATCGCACTGGCTTGATATTCAGGGTCAATGTGAGTAGTCATAAGGTTAAATCAGGAATAAACGGTTAAAAAAAGTGTGTCACACAGCATAGCGCAAAATGCAGCTAAATTGAATTTTGCGCGTTGGATTGTGCAGGAAAATTTAAGTGAGTCGTACTTTATGGCTTAAAACTTAAAAAACTTGTGGGTTGGCACGTTCTTGTTGTGCCTGATTTAAAGCTGCATTGGCTTCACGTTGTTGCTGATCTATGGCTGGATTTCCTGCAGGATGATTTGTGGTTGGTGTCGCTTGTTGGTTTGTTGCATTTGCAGCAGTAGGCTCAGGGTTCGCAGTAGAATTTGCAGGAATGGCAACAGTAGGTGCTGAATTTTTCCAGCCGTAGGTATCGACTTTACCTTTTTTCTTGGCTGTTTTTGGTGGTGGTGTCGTGGTGTAATGGGTTGATCCATTTGCATCGACCCACTTGTAATATTGTTTTGCAGAAACTGAGCTAGTGGCAAAAATTAGAATCAAGCTTGCAGAAAGACAACTCAAGCGGATCATTGGCGTTTTCATGTTTGGAAGTCCTGAGCAAAAAAGGTAAATGGCAGAAAACCAATTACAAAAAATCATGTTGGCTAAATTTTAGCAATAATTCCCCGTGAAGCTAGGATTTATTGACAATTTTTTGATGATTTTTATCTGCAATATCGCCTATTTAAAATTGGAGCATTGACTTGTCTATTTGCAAGTTAAAATAAGCTGAAATGCGTTGGTGAATCATAACCAAGCGATTTATATATTTTTTAATTCATTCTTTATTTTTATGTATGTGATATGAAAAAATTATAAAAAATTCAGCAAATATCTGAAAGTTATTTGTTTTATATGGAAATATTGGACTTGGGATTAAATTGTGATGGATGACACAAAGCGTAAAAAATACCCAGTTTATAAATAAAGCAGAAAAAGCCGATTTTTAAACTTGACTTTAGTCGGGTAAACTACAAAAATGCACACTTTAGTTTTATGTGCCTTAGATCGATCACCCTTCGAATAAGTGTCATGTCATGCAATGGGCAACTTCTCTAGCCGAGAAGCTGAACAAAGCTTATAAAATGTGTTTACCCCAACACGTTTTAGATCTCATATTGCTTATACGGTAATCAGATCAGAAATTTTTCCTATTGCCATGAAAACTATGAAATATGTGTGCTATAACAGTGCAGGAATTAATGAACAAAACACTGCAGGTGTCTCCCATTTTGCAGTGACAAGACTAGGGTGAATCACGTTGGAACTTTTATCTGGTGGTGAAATGCTCGTTCGCGCATTGGCGGACGAAGGCGTTGAGCATGTTTTTGGATACCCAGGCGGCGCAGTACTTCATATTTACGATGCGTTCTTTCAACAAGACAAAATTAATCATTACCTTGTGCGCCATGAGCAAGCTGCTGGTCATATGGCAGATGCCTACTCGCGCGTAACAGGTAAAACTGGTGTGGTGCTGGTGACTTCAGGTCCTGGTGCAACCAACACGGTAACTCCAATTGCAACGGCTTATATGGACTCAATCCCAATGGTGATTTTGTCAGGTCAGGTTGCAACACACTTAATTGGTGAAGATGCCTTCCAAGAAACCGATATGGTGGGTATTTCACGTCCGATTGTAAAACACAGTTTCCAAGTGCGTCATGCAAGCGAAATTCCTTCAGTGATTAAGAAGGCATTCTATATTGCATCTTCAGGTCGTCCTGGTCCTGTGGTGGTTGATATTCCTAAGGATGCAACCAACCCAGCAGAAAAATTTGCTTACGAATACCCAGAAAAAGTGAAGATGCGTTCGTATCAACCGCCGCATCGTGGTCACTCAGGTCAAATTCGCAAAGCAATTGATGAGCTATTAAATGCCAAACGTCCTGTGATTTATTCAGGCGGTGGTGTTGTTCAGGGTAATGCTTCTGAGCAATTGACTGAGCTTGCACACATCTTGGGTTTCCCTGTAACCAATACATTGATGGGCTTGGGCGCGTTCCCAGGTAATGATCCACAATTTATTGGTATGTTGGGCATGCATGGTACTTATGAAGCCAACATGACCATGCATAATGCTGATGTGATTTTATGTATTGGTGCGCGTTTTGATGACCGTGTAACCAATAACCCTGCAAAATTCTGTCCAAATGCCAAAGTCATTCATATTGACATTGACCCTGCGACCATTTCAAAAACTATCATGGCACACATTCCAATTGTAGGTGCGGTTGAACCTGTACTTCAGGAAATGTTGGTTCAATTGAAGCAATTAAATGTGTCCAAGCCAAACCCTGAAGCGATTGCTGCATGGTGGAATCAGATTAATGAGTGGCGTAAAGTTCATGGTTTGAAATATGACAAGCCAACCGATGGCACGATGAAGCCGCAACAAGTGGTTGAAGCTTTAGACAAAGTGACCAATGGTGATGCGATCATTACTTCTGACGTAGGTCAGCACCAAATGTTTGGCGCGAACTACTATAAGTACAAGCGTCCACGTCAATGGTTGAACTCTGGTGGTCTAGGTACTATGGGTGTAGGTTTACCGTATGCTATGGCGGCTAAACTGGCTTATCCAGATCAACAGGTTGTATGTATCACGGGTGAAGCATCGATTCAGATGTGTATCCAAGAGCTTTCTACCTGTAAGCAATATGGTTTAAACGTTAAGATCTTATGCTTGAATAACCAAGCTTTAGGTATGGTTAAACAATGGCAAGATATGAATTATGAAGGTCGTCACTCAAGTTCTTATGTTGACTCATTGCCTGACTTCCCTAAATTGATGGAAGCTTATGGTCACGTTGGTATTCAAATTAACCATGCCGATGAGCTTGAGTCTAAGCTTGCAGAAGCGATGGCGATTAATGACAAATGCGTATTCATTAACGTAATGGTTGACCGTACAGAGCACGTTTATCCGATGCAAATTGCGGGTCAATCTATGAAAGATATGTGGTTAGGTAAAGGGGAGCGCACAGAATGAGACACATTATTTCCGTTCTCGTTGAAAACGAATCAGGTGCGCTTTCTCGTTTAGTGGGTTTATTCTCTCAACGTGGTTATAACATTGAGACTTTAAACGTTGCACCAACCGAAGACCCAACACTTTCACGTTTAACGCTTACAACTTATGGTGATGATCATAAAATTGAGCAAATCACCAAACAACTGAATAAATTGGTTGAAGTGGTTAAAGTGGTCGACCTGTCAGAAGGCCCGCATATTGAACGCGAATTGATGCTGATTAAAGTCAAAGCATCGGGTGCTGCACGTGCTGAAATTAAACGTACTGCAGACATCTTCCGTGGTCAAATTGTGGATGTCACACCAACGACTTATACGGTGCAGCTTGCGGGTACAACTGAAAAACTAGATGGTTTTATTGACGCGATTGCTGAAAACACCATTTTAGAAGTTGTGCGTTCAGGTGTGTCAGGTATCGCACGCGGCGAAAAAGTTTTAACCATTTAACTAAATTTCATAGTTAATTTTACTCATCGAATTCATTCCATCTCAAAGGATGGAGAGCTTACTCAAGTACTGAATAGACAAGTACTTGAGTAAGATAGGAATCCTAAGCATTTTAGCGGAGACAGCAATGCAAATTTTTTACGATAAAGACTGCGACTTATCTATCATTCAATCTAAGAAAGTAGCGATCATTGGTTACGGTTCACAAGGTCACGCGCACGCGCTTAACCTTAAAGATTCTGGCGTAGACGTAACTGTAGGTTTACGTGCTGGTTCTGCTTCTTGGAAAAAAGCTGAAAATTCGGGTCTTAAAGTTTCTGAAGTTCCTGCTGCTGTTGCTCAAGCTGACTTAGTTATGATTTTGACTCCAGATGAGTTCCAATCACAACTTTATCGTGACGTGATTGAGCCAAACATCAAGCAAGGCGCAACTTTAGCATTTGCTCACGGCTTCTCTGTACTTTATAACCAAGTTGTTCCACGTGCAGACTTAGATGTAATCATGGTTGCACCTAAAGCACCTGGTCACACTGTACGTTCTGAATTCCAACGTGGTTCAGGTGTTCCTGATCTTATCGCGATTCATCAAGATGCTTCTGGTAATGCACGTAACGTTGCACTTTCTTACGCTTCAGGTGTAGGTGGTGGTCGTACAGGTATCATCGAAACTTCTTTCCGTGAAGAAACTGAAACTGACTTATTTGGTGAGCAAGCAGTTCTTTGTGGTGGTGCTGTTGAATTGGTTAAAATGGGCTTCGAAACTCTTGTTGAAGCTGGTTATGCACCAGAAATGGCTTACTTCGAATGCTTACACGAGCTTAAATTGATCGTTGACTTGATGTTCGAAGGCGGTATCGCTGACATGAACTATTCAGTATCTAACAACGCTGAATATGGCGAGTATGTAACGGGTACTGAAGTGATTAACGAACAATCACGTGAAGCAATGCGCAATGCACTTAAACGTATTCAATCTGGTGAATATGCGAAAATGTTCATCCAAGAAGGTGCGTTGAACTACCCATCAATGACTGCTCGTCGTCGTCAAAACGCGGCTCACGGTATTGAAGTAACGGGTAACAAGTTACGTGCGATGATGCCTTGGATCCAAGCAAACAAAATCGTAGACAAAGAGAAAAACTAAGTTTTAGTTTAATCTTTAAAAAACCCTTATTGTATATAAGGGTTTTTTTATGAGTGAAGTAAAGGATGTTACGTGCCTTGCGCTTCGCTCAGAACTGTGTTTTCACTCCTTGCGCTGTAAGCGTCCGCTGAACCCCATGCCTATTTTTTAATTTGAGTTGGATTTCCAGCGATGTGGCGTAATTCTTCTATTTGGGTCGCTTTATGCGTCGGCAGCCTTTTCAGCACATCACTTAAATAGGCATACGGATCCAAGCCATTCAGCTTTGCTGACTGGATTAAAGTCATGATATTCGCCGCTCGCTGGCCGCTGCGCAGCGAGCCAGCAAACAGCCAGTTCTTGCGCCCTAAGGCCCAAGGTCGCATTTGATTCTCTACCCAATTATTGCAAATCGGTAGATTGCCATCATCCAAATAGCGAATTAAAGCTGGCCAACGCTTCAGAGTGTAATTGATGACCTTGGCGGTGGGAGAACTCGATGGCACCGTCAGATGATGTTGGTTGAGCCATTCATATAGTTGTTGCATCACCGGTTGGCTATGCTGTTGTCGGTATTCGCGGCGGTCTTCCGCTGTACCATCCGTCTTTTTCCTGAGTTCTGCTTCTATGGCATACAGTTTCTGAATCAGCACTAATGCCTGTTCAGCGACCTGACTTTTCCTGGTCACATGCAGTTCATGGAATTTACTGTTAGCGGCAATGTAAAAATGACCCCCCAACAGCATTTGAAAATTGACCCCCTTGGTTAATATAGTGGTCATTTGGACTGCTCAACATGTTAACTTTGGAGCAAGCAGTGACAATCCAAATACTTCATCAACAAGGTCAATCTATTAAGGCCATTTGAACCGTACCGGGTTTGTCGGAGACTCAATATTCTGAGAGACTATTCCGATGAAAAAACCAAACTATACTCCCGAAATTAGAGAAAGAGCGGTTCAATTACTCATTGAATCTGAAAAGGCGGATTCAAGCCCTGTGACAGTTCAATGAAGTTTATATTTCGAGTCATTGAGGATATGTAGCTTTGCTTACTTTAAATGCTTTGATCTAGTAAAATGATGCTATTCGTGCTTTAGATCTGGTGGGTGAATATGCATATTTTATATGTGAGCGATGGTAAGGCAGGTCATCGCTCTCAAGCATTGGGTCTTTTTAAGGCAATGCAAAAGCAAACAAATATTGATCTGACTTTTGAAGAAATTTCAATTGATCATTTACCACTGTTGAGTTTATTGACCGCATATAAAAAACAAAAACATGCGGCTGTATCGCAGCAACCAGATTACATTTTTGGGGTAGGCAGTCATACGCAATTACGTGTTTTCTTGATGGGTAAAGTTTTTCCATGTGCAAAAACTGTCATTTTAATGAAACCCAATTTTCCATTATCTTGGTTTGATCATGTGGTTATTCCTGAACATGATGGTGTGCCAGAGCAGGCAAATGTGATTGTTACACAAGGTGCGCTGAATCCAATTGAAAATGAGCAGCGACACATTCCAAACCGTATTTTGATCGCATTAGGTGGTTCATCTAAACGGCATGTTTGGAATGCAGATAAGGTGTTGTCTGCGATTGGGCAGATCGTGCAGCAGAATATGCAGTGTGACATTATTTTGACGAGTTCTAGGCGTACACCTGCTGATTTTTTAGCGACATTGGCTCAGCAAAGTTTTGCTTCACGACTACAAATTTTTCCAGTTGAAGAAACGCCGCAGGGTTGGATTTTTGAAGAGATGCAAAAAGCGGAAGCGGTATGGGTGACTGAAGATAGTGTGTCTATGATATACGAGGCCCTCACCGCAGGTTGTAAAGTAGGGCTTATTCAGATAGATCGAGTGAAAGAGGATCGTATCACCCGTTCGGTACAGCATTTGCTTGATCAAAAACTTGTATCGAATGCTAGACAAATTGCTGAATTATATTCTACGACTGCTTTTAAAGAAGCAGAGCGTGTGGCGAATAGGATGCTAGTTAAATGAGTTGTAGTTGTTTAAATTGTTATGATGGACTAGCTTATATCCTATTATTCTTTTTTAACAACGATTAAAATATACCAATCTATAAGTGGAACATTCATTTGTTTCTTGAGTGATTTATGAAAATATTACATATTGCGAATTTTGGATTCAACAAACAAGGTGCTCATTTTTATTGTACAGACCGTAAGATTTCTGCGGGTTTGATTGAAAATGGTCATTTTGTATATGACTTTAGTTTTCGTGATATGGCTAGAATGGGAACTATTTTTAAAACAAAAAAATTAGGGGCAAATTGGGCAAATAAAGAAGTTCTTAAAATAGTTTCTAATTTAGAACCAGATCTAGTTTTGATTGGACATAGCGATTTAATGAGTCCAACGGTGTTAAAAGAGATAAAGCAACAATTCCCAAAGACAAAAATTGCATTTTGGTATGTTGATCCTTTGTATTTGGAGCAAAAACTTGGTTTTGTTCGTGAATTTTCTCCATATTTAGATGCTATTTTTTGTACGACTGGTGGAGAATATCTTCAAAAATTGAAACAGCCAAATTTAAAAGTAGCTTATTTTCCTAACGTCGGGCATTCAAATGTTGAAATACTAAAACAATTTGAATCTACAAATATTGATAAAGAATTTATATTCTGTGGTGTTGTTTATAAAGAACCAGAACGTGAAAAATTTTTGAAAGACTTGGCAAATACTCTCCAAGCACATTCATTGAAATACCAATATTATGGTTGTTTTGAGCAAGCTGGCGTGTATGGAAAAGGTTATTATAAAGTGCTTTCAGAAGCGCGTATGGGGTTAAATTATTCACGTAAAAACGATGTAACTTTATACAGTTCAGATCGTATTGTGCAGTTAACGGGTAATGGCCTGTTGACTTTTAGCCCTCGTATCCCTGATTTTGAAAAACTGTATAGTGAACAAGAAATTGTCTATTTTAACGACCAAAATGATTTAGCTGAAAAAATTAAGTACTATGCAGATCATCCTGATGAGGCAAGAAAAATTGCAGAATTGGGTTGGAGCAAAACGCGTCATAGTTTTAATGCTAAACGTATTACTCAATTTATGCTTGAAGTTACTTTTGATCAGCCGTTATCTGAAGCATATGAGTGGGCATATGAGGTGTATATCTAATGTGGTTTGTTTATGTGGTACTTGGTTTAATTGTTTTTGCTGCAATACTTTACTTATTGGGTAATTATACCTTTTGGTTACCATTACGCAGTGCAAAATTGCCACGTATCGTGATGTTGCATCAAGTAACCCCCCATGCAGAAGCTTCAGGTATGAATATGCCACCGGCTAAATTTGAACAGTTGTTGCAGTATTTGGTAAAAAAACGGGCTATTTTTTGTTTCGTTTCCGAACTTGACCAGTATGAGGGGCAGAGTAATGTTTTTGCCTTATCATTTGATGATGGCTTTCAGGATAACTACCAGTATGCATTTCCTTTACTCAAAAAATATAATGCGAAGGCAACAATTTATTTAGCAACACAAATTGAAGGTATTGAGAAGTTAAATACAGCACAAATTCAAGAAATGTCAGCTTCTGGCTTAATTGAGTTTGGTGCACATACTCAGCATCATGTAAATTTGCTGAAATTGTCTGATGAGGAAGCATTTGCAGAAATGCAGGCATCAAAAAAAGATGTGGAAGTTTTAGTAGGGAAATGTCCAAGCTTTGCTTATCCATTTGGGCGTTTTAATGACAAACATCAACAAATGGCAAAAAAAATTGGTTTTAAAAATGCTGTATCTACACGTAAAAAAGTAGAAGCTTATACAGAAACTAATCAATTTAATATTCCACGTGTCAGTACACATGGCGCAATGAATGCTTTACAAATGCGTATTGCTTTAGCCAAAGGACGATATAAATTATGATTCCTTGTAGTGTTTATATCGTAACATTAAATTGTGCTGAATGGCTTGAGAATACACTGGAAAGTGTAAAAGACTTTTCAGAGGTCATTATTTTAGACTCAGGCAGTACAGATCATACTTATGCTATTGCAGAATCATTTCCCAATACGCGGATTTCTCATCAAGATTGGCAGGGCTATGCTGGTCAAAAAAGCTTAGCTTTGGCGCAATGTAAAAATGATTGGGTTTTAAATTTAGATGGTGATGAAGTTTTATCTTCTGAATTAAAAGCTGAAATTGAGCAAACGATACAAAGTAATCAATTGGATGCTTTAATTACACCAATTAACGATGTGTTTTTAGGTGTTCCCAATAGTAAACATACAAAAAAGCATGCCAAGGTACGTTTTTTTCGTAAATCTAAAGGGCGATATGACTTAGAAAATAAAGTGCATGAAAATGTGATTGTAGATGGTCAGAGTGTTCGTGCAGAAGGTGATATTTACCATTATGGTGAATCAAGTATTTTTGTTAAAGTTGAAAAAAATAATCAATATTCTGAATTAAAAGCACAAGAAAAATACCAAAAAGGTAAAGCGCCGAGTTTATTAAAGTTGGTTTTAGTCATGCCTCTCACTTTTGTAAAGTCTTATTTTATTAGACGTAGCTGCTTAAATGGGTGGAGGGGCTTTGTAAACAGCATGGTAAATGCTTTTTATGCATTTTTAAAGGAAGCTAAATTATTTGAGCAACATCATAAAATGAAAAATAAACAGGATAATCTATGAAGATTGTTCAAGTTTTGGCAACAAGTGGTGGTGTTGGTGGTTTAGAACAACACACTTTTAACTTGGTTAACGAATTATCTCAGCAACATGAAGTACATATTATTGCACACCCTTGCTACGTGGATAAATTTAATGCGCATGTATGTTTTCATGCTGTAGATTTTTCTCGTAGTCGTTGGAATATATTTTTACTTTGCCAGCTAAAATCTATTATTAATAAAATTCATCCAGATATTGTACATGCACAAGCAGGAAAAGCTGCTGAATTGATCTCTAAAATAAGAACATGGCTAAAACCTGTTAAATTTGTAACAACAGTTCATGGTACGAAAAAGAACAAATCAATTTATGCTTTTGCAGATGCCGTTATTGCAGTAAGTCAGGCTTTAACGCAGGGAATTCCTAGTGAAAAAGCGTATGTGGTTTACAATGGTGTATATACACAACCAAATTTATCTGACGAGCAAAAACAACAACTAAAGTCGGAAATCTATATTCAATATTCTTTAGTAAATTCTTCTAAAAAAATAGTAATGTGTATTGGGCGTTTAGAACCTGTAAAAAATATAAGTTTATTGCTTCATGCAATGTCTAATATAGATGCACATCTTTTTATTATTGGTGATGGGTCATTGCGCTCAGATTTAGAGCAACAAACAGCAGCACAAAAAATGAAAGACCGTGTTGCTTTTTTAGGTTTTAGAACAGATGCTCGTGATTTAATCCAAATCGCTGATGTTGTTGTATTGTCCTCGGATCGTGAAGGATTTCCATTGGTGATGGTTGAAGCTTTACAAGCAAATAAAACGATGGCATCTACTCGTGTAAATGGTGTTATTGAATGGTTGCCTGAGCCATATCTTGCAAATATTGGACAGGTGAAAGAGTTGCAACAAGCAATAGAAAATGCCTTAACTGTACAAGCACAAACAGATTTTTTACCTTTGTTCATGAGAGCAAAGCAAGAGTTAACTGTTACAGCTATGGCGCAGCAAACGCTCAATATTTATGAGCATTTGCTAAAATAGTTGTTTTGGGCTTATTTACTTTTTAACTGATAAGCGTATTGCATCTAAAACTACAAAATTATGTTCAACATTTATTGTATGGCAACCATCATCGTTATTATTCCATGTGGGTAAAACAACTTCTAAAAGTTGCTCTTTATATGAGGTTGGGCTAAGTTCAAGAATTTCTTTGAATTCAATATTACCACCATAACGTTTTAATGAATCTTGACTAGGTCTTATAAGTTTTTCTTTATAAATAAAAGGCTTACCAGCCATTCTGAATTGTTGATGACCTTTGCAGACTGGATTTTGTGGGTGTTCTTGCCAGTTAGGATTTAAAATATCTTCAGTAAAGAAAATATCTAAACGGTCACCAAATTTTTTACAGTTTCTACGTGTGGACGTTAATAAATACCACATCCCTTCATGATAAAGAGGAGTGGTATCTACAGCATCAATATTTTCAAATAAGTTTGAATGTTTTTCCCATTTGAGAGGGAAATCAGTACATTTCCATAGTTCAATAGTTTTATTAGCACTGGTTTCAGGAATCATGTACCAGTTATTTTCTACCTTAAATACACAAGGATAAGATAGGTGATAGTCCAATTTTAAAATAGTTTGTGGCTTTGAGTAGCTTCCATCTTTAAAAACCTCTAAGACTGATAAAAAACCTACGGGATGAACATCATTTACTTCTTCAAAAAATATAAAGTGTTGATTATTCTCTTGTGCATAAAAACAGTCAGCAAAGGTGAATTTGTGTGGTGAATGAATTTCAAAAAGATCTTTAAGCTGTTTTTGATTGTTAAAGGATTCATCTAACCAACCAAAACGCATATACCAATGTGAATTAAATTTTTTGGCTTGTTGGTTTTGTTGAAATTTATACCATTTCTTTAAAATTTTGCGCATCATAAAATTGGATGTATAAGACTATCTATCTAATTCTACATTAGATATTATGTTCAGCAATACAGTATTGGCTTATATGTATGAAAGTTTTTGTTATTAGTATCGAAGAAGAAAACTCACCAAGGTTAAATAGTTTTTTATGTCAGCCTTTTTTTCAGAATGGAAATTTAGAATATACAAAAGTTGGGGTAAAAGGGGGGGAGCTTTCAGCAAAAGAATATTTTGAATTAGCTGTTAAAGGGCGTGAGAAGCCACTAACACCAGGTGAGTTAGGCTGTACCTTGGCGCATTTAGCGGCATTAATGAAGTTCTTGGAAACTAGGGATGAGTTTGCATTAATTCTAGAAGATGACGCTATTTTGAAAAATAATCTTTCATATCAAATGCTGAGTGATGGATTAAGTAAGATAGATTTGCCCAAAAATTTATTATTAAGTATTGGTGGTATTCAAATGAAAGAATGCCGTAAAGTTAGAGGGAAATTTTGTGATTTTAGTCTATTAGATAAAAAAGTTTTAAAGGTAGTCCCTGATTTTTTTCATAGAGTAAATTATACAGTATCTTATATTGTAGATCGTAAAATGGCGAAAAACTTATTGGAATATCATAAACCAGTTAGACGTGCTGATGATTGGAGTTATTTATATGACTTTGATTCTACTTCAAATATTTTAATGGCTTATCTTGTTGATCATCCAGTTGTTGAGAGAGGTGAGTCAAATAAAAATTTAAGCACAATTGAGGCTGAAAGATTAAAGTCAACGGATGTATTGGTTAGTAAATTTGGCTCGGGTATGAAATACAATTTAGCTAAAATTTTTTATAAGCGTTATAGCGAGAAGTAAATTTTGTTATTAAAAAAATGGGAGATATTTTGAATATTTTAGTTACCGGTGGTGCTGGATTTATTGGTTCGGCTGTTATTCGCCATATTATTCAAAATACCAATAATCAAGTTCTGAACATAGATAAATTGACTTATGCAGGTAATTTAGAGTCCTTAAAAGAAGTGGATCAGCATTCAAACTATCAGTTTAAACAAATTGATATTTGTGATACTGAGCAAATTACAGCTGCAATAGATGCATTTCAACCTGATGCAATTATGCATTTGGCTGCAGAGTCGCATGTAGATCGCTCAATTGATGGTCCAGCAGCATTTATTCAAACTAATATTGTGGGAACTTATACTTTATTAGAAGCCACTCGAAAGTATTGGGTGGGGCTTGACGCTGAAGCTCAACAAAACTTTCGCTTTCATCATATTTCAACTGATGAAGTTTATGGTGACTTAGAAGGCACGACAGATTTATTTACTGAAACGACTTCATATGCGCCAAGCTCTCCATATTCTGCCTCTAAAGCCAGTTCGGATCATTTAGTACGTGCTTGGCACAGAACTTATGGTCTGCCTGTCATTGTGACCAACTGCTCCAATAATTATGGGCCTTACCATTTTCCAGAAAAATTAATTCCATTGGTGATTCTAAATGCACTGGATGCTAAACCTTTGCCTGTATATGGGAATGGTCAGCAAATTCGGGATTGGTTATTCGTAGAAGATCATGCACGTGCTTTATATAAAGTGGTGACCGAAGGTGTAGTGGGTGAAACCTACAATATTGGTGGTCATAATGAAAAGCAGAATATAGACGTGGTCAAAACCATTTGTAAAATTTTGGATGAGTTAAAACCACAGGCCAACGGTCAAGCGTATGAGTCATTGATTACGTTTGTAAAAGACCGCCCTGGGCATGACTTACGCTATGCGATTGATGCTACAAAAATTCAAAATGAATTGGGCTGGTCACCTACAGAAACTTTTGAAACTGGAATCCGTAAAACGGTAGAGTGGTATTTGAATAATCAGGAGTGGGTTGCCCATATTCAAAGTGGGGAATACCAATCTTGGTTAGAAAAACAATACAAGGCTAAGTAATGAAAATTTTATTGCTTGGAAAAAATGGACAAGTTGGTTGGGAGCTTCAGCGCTCCCTTGCGCCATTGGGTGAGGTGATTTCACTTGATCGAAATGGTTTAAATCAATGGTGTGGTGATTTAAGTAAACCTGAACAAATTTATCAAACTATTATAGATATAGCGCCAAATGTTGTTGTGAATGCAAGTGCTTATACTGCTGTAGATTTGGCTGAAACAGAACAAGATATGGCTAATCTCATTAATCATGTGACAGTAGGGAAGATAGCTGAGGCTTGTGCTCAAATTAAAGCACTTTTAGTGCATTATTCGACAGATTATGTTTTTGATGGTGAAGGGACATCAATATTAAATGAAACAGATGCACTGAAACCTTTGAATGTATATGGTCAAACTAAGGCATTAGGTGAGCAGGCTATTCAAAATGCTCAGTGCAATTACTTGATATTTCGAACATCATGGGTTTTTGCACAAAAAGGTAAAAACTTTTTAAAAACAATGCTTGCTTTATCTCAGCAGCGTGAAGAACTATCTATTATTGATGATCAAATTGGTGTTCCAACGTCAGCTGAGTTAATTGCCGATGTAAGTGCTCATGCGATTGTGCAGACATTGCGAGATCAAACTAAAATTGGTATTTACCATTTGGTTGCTAGTGGGGAAACATCGTGGTTTGAGTATGCAAACTACATATTTGAGCAAGCAAAAAACTTAGGTGTGAATTTAGCCATTCAACAAGTTAATCCGATTCCAACAGCAGCATATCCGACACCCGCACAACGTCCACTTAATGCACGATTAAATAATCAAAAAACTCAACATGCTTTTCAAATTTATTTGCCAGACTGGAAAGTACATGTAAAAAGAACTGTAACAGAGGTACTTCAGAAATGAGTATAAAGCGTAAAGGTATTATATTGGCAGGTGGCTCAGGCACACGCTTACATCCTATTACTAAAGGTGTATCTAAGCAGCTTTTACCAATTTATGATAAACCCATGATTTATTACCCATTATCAGTATTGATGTTGGCAGGTATTCGTGAGATTTTAATTATTTCGACGCCTGAAGACTTACCAAACTTTGAAAAGTTACTTGGTGATGGTTCGCAGTTTGGTATTGAGTTGAGTTATAAAGAACAGCCTTCACCAGATGGATTAGCTCAGGCTTTTATTATTGGTGAAAAATTTATAGGCAATGATCATGTGTGCTTAATATTGGGTGACAATATTTATTATGGTCAAAATTTTAGTAAGCAATTAAAAGTAGCAAATGCTGTTGATGTTGGTGCAACTGTTTTTGGTTATCATGTGACTGATCCAGAGCGTTTTGGTGTAGTAGAGTTTGATCCAACAGGCAAAGTGGTGAGCATTGAAGAAAAGCCAACCAAACCAAAATCACCTTATGCAGTCACTGGATTGTATTTCTATGATAATCGGGTTATTAAGTTTGCTAAACAGGTAAAACCATCCGCACGTGGTGAGTTAGAAATTACCGACATTAACAATGCCTATTTGAAAGATGGCTCACTCAATGTTGAACTACTTGGGCGTGGTTTTGCATGGCTAGATACAGGAACACACGAGTCTTTATTAGAAGCGGGACAATTTGTATATACTGTTGAAAAACGTCAATCCTTAAAAGTTGCGTGTTTAGAGGAAATAGGTTTTCAACAAGGTTGGATTTCTACGAGTGAGCTGAAAGCAAGTGCTGAAGCACTTAAGAAAACAGATTATGGTCAATACTTATTGAAATTATTGGATGAAGTGAAATGAGAGTAGAAACAACTAAAATTAATGGTTTATTAATACTTCATCCACAAGTTTTTGGGGATGAGCGTGGCTGGTTTATGGAAAGTTTTAATCAGCAACGCTTTGAATCTGTCTTAGCAGGGTTGAATTTACCAATTCCAGTTTTTGTGCAGGATAATCACTCATTGTCTCAAAAAGGGGTATTGCGTGGTTTGCATTACCAAAAAGCTCCATATGCTCAAGGTAAATTAGTGCGTGTAGTGCAAGGTAGAGCTTGGGATGTGGCTGTTGATATTCGTCCTGAGTCTGAAACTTATGGGCAATGGGTTGGAGTAGAGTTGAGTGCGGAAAATAAAACTATGTTTTGGATTCCTGAAGGGTTTGCACATGGTTTTATAGCACTTGAAGACAATACTCAATTTCTTTATAAAACTACCAATTATTATAATAAAGAAAGCGAAGGTGCTATTATTTGGAGTGATACAACACTAAAAATTGACTGGCCTTTGAATAAAGTAGATAAGGTGATACTAAGTGATAAAGATACGAATAGTATGAAGTTTGAGGAGATTAAATAATGTGGTTAACAAAAAAAATAAAATATTATTCAAGAGGTTATCTTAGAAAAAAATTCTCAGATCCAAATCACTTGTACGATAATAAAGACTTATTTGTAAAATCGTTACCGCAAAAAAAAATTTTGCTTATTGGTATATATTTAACGGATTATCCAAATCAGGCAGAAATATTAAAAAATCAATTTTCTAAATCTATACAGCATGAAGTAGTTCAAAAATGGTATGCGATTGGAGAGAAACCTATTCCGGAATATATGGTGGATGTAACTATAGGTTACTCAAAAAAGAAAAATCCTAAATTTAAAGTATTAAATGAAATTCTCTCTGATTTGGATATGAGTGGTTATGATTTATTAATTATTAGCGATGATGATATTCATCTTTGGGATAATTTTATAGATGTATATGTAGGTTATATCTATAAATATGATTTAAAAGTAGCTCAACCTGCACGTACCAAGCATAGCTTTTATGACCACCAAATTTGCTTACAAGCAGACTCTATTGTTAAGGCACGATTAACAAATTTTGTTGAAATTGGACCTATCTTTTCATTTAGTAGAGATGTTTTTAAGTATTTTTTACCATTTCCTAGTCAGAGTCCGATGGGGTATGGTCTAGATTATATATGGCCTAAAATTGCAGAAAAATGGAAGTTTAATATTGGTATAGTTGATGCTACACCTGTTGATCACAGTTACCGACCTCAAGGAAAAACTTACGTTTCTAGTGAAAATATATTGAAAATGCAAGAACTATTTGAAAATTTCGACAATAATGAAAGAGATAAAAAAATATCTTATCAATATTTTAAGAATTAATTTTAGGGGAATTTGCGCTATTCTTTATCCGCATTCCCCGCCAACACCATATAAATTAGTCCCACAAAAATCACAAATGCACCGCCAATAGAACTTAAGCTAAAGTACAAAATACGGTCATTGGTGTCTAAGGCAAACAGATTATTGGCTAGAATATAACGCATGAATAACCATTGAGCGACAGCAAATACAATTAGCATAATGCCACGATTACGAACTGCAGGACGCATAGCCATAGTAACGCTCAACTAAAAATTCAAAACGAAGCGCTATTATGCCACTAGCTTGGCTTTATCTCAATTCATAAAAAAACCCTGCAAATTTGCAGGGTTCTTCTAACATTCTCAAAACTTATTCTTGAGATTCTGCTTTTGGTTTTTCACGTAAACGAATACCTAAATCACGCAATTGAGTCGCCTCAACTGGTGCAGGTGCTTGAGTCAATGGACATTCAGCCGTCTTAGTTTTCGGGAAGGCAATCACATCACGAATAGACGAAGCACCTGTCATCAACATCACCAAACGGTCTAAACCAAATGCCAAACCACCGTGCGGAGGCGCACCGTATTTCAATGCATTCAGTAAGAAGCTGAATTTCTCTTCGGCTTCTTCTTCTTCAATACCTAAAGCTTCAAAAATCGCTTTTTGCATTTCTAAAGTATAAATACGCAGTGAACCACCACCAATTTCAGTACCGTTCAATACCATGTCATACGCGACAGATAAAGCTTCACCAGGGTTGCTCTTCACATCTTCAACGCTTGATTTTGGTAAAGTGAATGGGTGATGCACAGAGGTCCATTTACCATCATCTGTTTCTTCAAACATTGGGAAGTCAACCACCCAAAGCGGTGCCCATTCGCAAGTTGCAAGGTTCAAATCGTGACCGATTTTGACACGCAGTGCGCCCATCGCATCGTTGACTACTTTGGCTTTATCTGCACCAAAGAATACGATGTCGCCATTTTCTGCGCCTACACGTTTTAATAAATCAAGCACGATTGGCTCAATAAATTTCACGATTGGAGATTGTAAACCTTCGATGCCTTTTTCAAGTTCATTGACTTTAATATACGCCAAACCTTTTGCACCGTAGATGCCAACAAATTTAGTGTATTCATCAATCGCACTACGTGGCAATGAACCCGCACCAGGCACACGAAGTGCAACAATGCGACCTTTAGGATCTTTCGCTGGGCCAGCAAATACTTTGAACTCAACGTCTTGCATCAAGTCAGCAACGTCTACCAGTTTCAGTGGAATACGCAAGTCTGGCTTATCAGACGCATAATCACGCATCGCTTCCGAATATGGCATACGTTGGAATTTGTCGAATTTCACGCCTAGAAGTTCATCGAACATCTTCACGGTCATGCCTTCCATCAAATCCATAATGTCATCGTCACTCATGAACGATGTTTCAATGTCGATTTGAGTAAATTCTGGCTGACGGTCTGCGCGTAAATCTTCGTCACGGAAACATTTAGCGATTTGGTAATAACGGTCAATACCGCCCACCATCAACAATTGTTTAAATAATTGTGGCGATTGTGGTAGAGCATAGAAGCTACCGTTAGATACACGGCTTGGCACTAAATAGTCACGTGCACCTTCAGGCGTTGCACGTGTCAAAATTGGTGTTTCAACATCCAAGAAACCATGATCATCTAAATAGTTACGAATCAGGTTGGTGACTTTTGAACGGAAACGTAAGCGATCTAACATTTCTGGACGACGGATGTCCAAGAAACGGTATTTCAAACGAATTTCTTCTGAAATGTTGGTATTTTCATCGTTCAATGGGAACGGAGGCGTTTCAGATGCTGCAAGAACTTCAATTTCCTTGCCTAAAACTTCAATTTGTCCACTAACCATATTGGCATTTTCTGTGCCTGCATAGCGACGACGTACACGACCTGTGATTTTTAATACAAATTCTGAACGTGCTTTGTCTGCAGTTGCAAATGCTTCTGGGGTGTCTGGGTCAATTACGACTTGCACAAGACCATCGCGGTCACGCATGTCTAGGAAAATTACACCACCGTGGTCACGACGACGGTGTACCCAACCACACAGGGTCACGGTTTGATCAATTTGAGCTTCGGTTAAAGAACCGCAATAATGAGTTCGCATCATAGCGTTAAAAATCCAACTATATGGGTTAAGGAAGCGAATACGTAAACAGCGCACCGCCTTTAGCAAAGGTAGGATTATGCCTCTTTGGGCATGTGGCTACAAGAACCTGCTGCAAAAACAGTGGGTTTTTACAAGGAATGTGTCTGAAATAGGATAATGCAGCAAGATTCAGGATAAAGTGATGAGCTTTGACTTTATTTTATCTACCCTTACCGATCCAAAAACAAAAATAACAGACAACCTAAACTGAACATGAGTAATGCCCCTTGGCTAAACTCATTGATGGCGCGTCCCGTAAAATAATATAGTTCGGCTTGCCAAGTCGCATCGGGGATATAACGCGCATAATCCCAAAGTGAAAAACCACCACATACAATCGACAAGATAATTAGGCCGATGGCATAAACGCGAATTTTAGTGCTTACAGAACTGAGCTGTCGATGCTTGCGATAATAATGCAGGCTCATACATAACAAAAAAGGCAGCGCCAAAATAGAACTGCCAATTTGCAGTATGCGATGCATCGGATAAATACCTGTGCCTAATTGTACCGATTGCGCTAAAAAATCCTGAAAGGCAAAACTACGAAAGTCGTGATGGGTTAAACCATCCCAAATTAAATGGGTGGCATTGCCAATCAGTAAGGCCAGAATCAAGCCACATACAAACCCAAGTACAGATTTTATCGTGTTTAGATTTAACGGGTGATGCACGCCCACAAAGCGATACAATGCAGGGCGATAGAGTAAATACCACAGCGCACAAAAGACAAGACCCAATAATAAATTTGGATACAGCAATGCTGACCATAAATGTGGAGTGGGATCATGACGCAAAGTAAACAGACGGTGTAAATCTGGCAACATCGTACCTATAGCGAGTGCAGCGATGGGCAGACGTTGTCCTAAAAGCTTGGCGAGTGGTGGGGCAAGTACCGCATGTGAGAGCGTAAAGGGCATACCAATTCAAAGTAAAGAATATAAAAAATCAAAATAAATTGTGGTGAATAGCTTAATTGAGAATACAGAATAACAATGTTTTTTATTGCAATGTTAATGAAATGTTATATTATAACATTAATTATTTTTGCTAATTTGAGCATGGGTCATGTCGTTCCATAAAAATTTAATAACACTTTCCATTTTTTCAGTGCTGGCACCTGCAGCATTCGCCAATACTGAAAGCAGTAGTACACAATTGGAAACCATTCAGTTACAAGCACATCCTTTGGTGCAAACTGCTGCAGACTTTGCAGTGGCAGATCATGTGATTGATCAGAAAACGTTGGCAGAGCGCAGTACCACCATTGGTGATGCGATGGCAGATGAGCTAGGTGTATATTCCAATCAATATGGCTCAGGCTCTAGCCGTCCAGTAATTCGTGGACAAGATGGCCCACGAGTTAAAGTGCTGCAACATGCTTCAGAAACTGCCGATGTTTCTACACTGTCACCTGACCATGCCATCACTGTCGATCCAATTTTAGCCAAGCAAGTTGAAATTATTCGTGGCCCATCAACATTACTTTATGGTGCGGGAACGGTTGGTGGTTTAGTCAATGTGACCGATCAAAAAATCCCAACTCAAATGCCAAATAATGGTTTAGAAGGGCAGGTAGGTTTACGTTACAACACGGGTAGCGATGAAAAGCTAGTGAGTGCGGGGGTAACTGCAGCACTCAGTGATCAATTTGCGCTGCGTATTGAAGGTTCAAAACGTAAAGCCAATGATTACATTACCCCAAACTATTGGGTAGAGCATCATCATACAGAAGTACATGTTGAACCAGATGGCTCAACCCATACACATGAACATGAAGAGTTGGTAAAAGAACGCCGTGTAGACAATACCTTTGCCGAAGGCCAAACGGTGAATATTGGTGGATCATGGATTCATGATCGTGGTTTTGTAGGTGTGTCATACAGTAACCGTCAAGACAAATATGGATTGCCAGGGCATAGCCATGAATATCATGATTGCCATCCACATGGGAATAAATTGCATTGCGGAAGCCACGACCCTGCACCACAACCAGATCCACATGACGAACACGAACATGCACATGGTGGCCCGTGGATTGATTTGGAATCACACCGTTATGATTTGCGTACTGAGCTTGATCAGCCCTTTGTTGGCTTTGAGAAACTGCGTGCGCATGCCAGCTTTACCGATTATGAACATGATGAATTAGAAGAAAACAAAGTCATTAGTAACTTTAAAAGCAAAGGCTATGATGCGCGTTTAGAGTTGGTGCACAAACCCCTTGCAGGTTGGGAAGGTGTGTTTGGTACCCAGTATAGCCAGCAAAAAATTGATTTGACCGGACAGAAAGAAAAACATGGCGATCATTTTCATGAAAGCGTACCTATGCCAGATACCAAAACGCAAAAATATAGTTTGTTCGGTTTAGAGCATAAACAATTTGGCGATGTGCATGTTGAACTCGGCGCACGGGTTGAACATCAAAAAATTGATGTCGATGCGAAGCAAAAAGATTATTCAGATACGGGCGTATCTGCTTCTGCAGCAGCCAACTGGCAGTTTGCACCGAACTATAAACTATCCTTTACAGGCTCACACCAACAGCGTTTACCGTTGGCACAAGAGCTTTATGCAAATGGCATCCACTTTGCAACAAACACTTATGAGCGTGGCAATGCAAATTTAGATGTGGAAAAATCGAATAATTTAGAACTTGGTTTGCACTATGAAGCTGACAAACTGGATTATTCGTTGCATGTCTATCATAACTGGTTTGATAACTATATTTATGGTGCAACCACCGACCATATAGAAACTTTCCGTTTAATTGATTATCAACAAGACAAAGCCAAGTTTTATGGTACAGAAGCTAAGCTAGGGTATCAGATTAGCCCTGATTATAAACTCAGTGTGTTTGGTGATTATGTTCGTGGCGAAATAGATAACCAAAATGCACCACGTGTACCTGCAGGCCGTTTGGGAACTAAACTAGATGCTAACTTTGCCGATGGTTGGTCGGGTATGGCGGAATACTATCGTGTATTTAAGCAAGACAAAATTGCAGCGTATGAACAAGAAACAGAAGGCTATAACATGGTCAATGTTGGCGTAGCTTATGCAGGAAACTATGCCAATAAACAAGATTACCGTGTGTATTTTAAAGCCAACAACTTGTTAGATGATGAAGTCTATTCACATGCATCTTTCTTGTCACATATTCCACAAGTGGGACGTAACTTTACTGTGGGCGTTGAATTTGGTTTCTAAAATTCAATTTGGGCTTTATAGGATGTCTGTGTGAAAACACAGAAATCCTCTTGAAAATCCAAACAATTAAACCTAGTCTGAGCGCATCGGACTAGGTTTTTTGTTATGCGTATCTTTCAGCGAATTCATCAAAAATTGAATTGGTCGCCTCGGGCGTATGTGGGACTTATTATAAGTTTTCTGGTTTTAGGTTATTTGGCGTCTGCGACCTACCACAGCTTAAAACCATTGCCCGAAGGGCTGAATTACACTGGAAAATTACGCCATGCACCTGTCAAATTTATTGCCGATCAGACCTATATTGATGCGCAAGGTGTTCAGCAGCAACAGCACCAAATTTTTAAGGAGATTTTAGGCTTAATTGATGCTGCGCAAACCACCATTGTGGTGGATATGTTTTTGTTTAATGCAGAGGTGGGGACGTCTAAACAACAGCATCAGCCACTGACACAGCAATTGACCGAAGCTTTAATTCATAAACGTCAGATGCAGCCAAATATTGAAATTAAGGTCATTACAGACCCAATTAACTCAGTATATGGCGGTATTGCACCTGAGCATTATCGTCAATTACGTCAAGCAGGCATTGATGTTATTGAAACCGATTTAACGCCTTTACGGGCATCGAATCCATTGTGGTCAGGCTTTTGGTATCTCTGCTGTCAGGGTATTCCAAATAATGCAGAAAAAGGTTGGCTACCAAGTCCTTTCGGGCAAGATAAAATTACCCTGCGCAGTTATTTCAGCCTGTTTAATTTTAAAGCCAACCATCGTAAAACCATGGTGGTCGATACCACCGAAGGTTGGAAAGCGTTGGTGACCTCATTGAATCCGCATGATGGTAGTTCGCGTCATTCCAATATTGCCTTAGTGGTCACTGGCAATACAGCGGTGGATATTTTGCAGACAGAACAAGCTGTGGCACGTATGTCGCAAGGCAATGTGTCTGGGGTGATTGTGGGTGAGTTTGAGGCAGATCATTCTTACCCTCAAGTGCAGGTTTTAACGGAACAGGCCATTTGGGATGCAAGTTTAGCAATGATTGAAAATGCTAAGGCGCAAGAGCATCTTGATTTGGCAATGTTTTATTTGTCAGAACGTAAAGTGATTCAGGCTTTAATTGCTGCACAGCAACGTGGTGTACAGGTACGGGTGTTGTTTGATCCGAATAAAGATGCCTTTGGTCGTGAAAAAAATGGTATTCCAAACCGACAAGTAGCATCCGAACTAAATGCGGCAGGGGTGAGCGTGCGTTGGTGTAACACGCAAGGCGAGCAATGTCATAATAAAATGATGATCAAATCTAATGCCACACAGGCTGAGTTGATTTTAGGTTCTGCTAATTTCACCGCACGTAATTTAAAAAACTATAATTTAGAAAGCAACTTGCGTGTGGTCGGACAGGTGCAAGACCCTGTATTTCAGGATGCTCAACACTATTTTAATACCGCATGGTCAAACCTTGAGGGTAAAAATATGAGTCTGGATTATGCAGTCTATGCCGATGAGTCGAAGTGGAAATATGCGTTGTATCGCTTTATGGAGTGGAGCGGTTTATCGACATTTTAGTTTCCCTCATCCCGACCTTCTCCCTGAGGGAGAAGGGGGTGTCAGAACCTAATATTACTTCTCGGGATTTGGCGGCACCATTTCATCCAAATCTTTATCACTCATTTGATCTAACTCGGCAATATCAGTTTTGATTTTCCATTGCGCTTCATCATCTACAGGATTCGGTAAACGCGCTTCTAGCCAGTCACAAACCACATCTGGACTAAATTCTGGATGGTTACATTGAATCACCCACGATAAAAAATCTTTGGCTTCACCATTCATATACGGTGGTGGTGAAACTGGTAAAAATTGGGTCGGCAAGCGTTCATCTCTGGAAATATAATTCAGCACATGCCCCAATTCCTGCACAGTTTGCCATGCCAACGGATGTTCTACATCAATTTGAAATTTGAACCACCATGCATGCTGACCGTCTGAACCATAAGCGTCTACACGGGCTTGCTGCACACTTGGAACTTTGCAGAAAAACTGATGAAGGCGGTCAAAATTTAATTCAGGCACGAGGTTTCATCCAATTTCAAAAAAAATGTATCTTAGCATAGGGGCTGTAGATATTTCATAAATGGCGAGCTTTGTCGGTGAAATCTGTATGGAGGAAAGTTTAAAATTGCTGATTTTTTATTCATTGTTTATCCTTAATTTGAGGTTAGAATAAAAATATAAAAATAGGAGTGCTAGATATGAAAGTGGCGATTTTAACTGCATTGAGTGGCATGCTATTTTTAGGTGTGTCGATGCAGAGCTTGGCCGAAACCAATCGTTGGGCAGGATATACAGGCGTCAATACACAGCGTGATCAGCATCGTCCTTATTCGCCACAGCATCGTCCTGCTTATCCGCAGCATCGACCTTATCATTCACAGCAACCCTATTCCTATTCACCACATTATCCATACCATCAACGACCTGTGCCGCAGTGGGGGCAGCCCACGATTCGTAGTGGCATCAATATTCAATACAATGCGCCAAGTACTGTGCAATATAACCACCAAAGTTACAGTTGGGTAAATGGTGAGCCAAGTAGCGCACATATTGAAAGTTCTACCTATCGTGTGGTGACCGACTGGCAGCACTTGGGTTTACCCGCTCCGCCACGAGGTATGTACTGGATTTTTGAACATGGGCGTTATATGTTGGTGGCAAATCGTTGAGAAAAAAGTGAAATCATAGAGATCAATGCTTCTAGATATTGAGTATCTAGAAGCATTTTTTTGACCTATTTTAGATTTTTACGCCAATTCATCATCTTCTGGGCGAGGGGTTTTGCCTTGTGCTAAAGGCTTTTCACTGTGCTTGTCTCGAATAACGGAAGGGTAATGCCAAGATGCAAAACGCACCACTAAAATTGCAGCGGCTAAAATTAAAATTGAACCAGTAATAATCACTAAATCGAGATCAGCTTTATGGTCGTGTTGAATATCTGAAATTAGCAAACGGGTTAGTGCGGTAATGGCAATATAAATTAAAAAACGTACAGGCATGTGATTGGTTTTAAAATAAATACCAACCATTGCTCCTAGTTCTAAATAGATAAAAAGCAATAAGATGTCATCAATAGTGGCATATTGTTTGATGGTGAAAATATCAATTACCGTATGTCCAGCAGACCAAATGACCATACAGCCAATGATAAAGAGCGCAAGATAATGAAAACTTTCTACAGCCCAATTGCCATATTTGTCTAATAGGCTTTCAACTGCTTGAATATTTTTATCTATTTTTGAACGACGTACTGCCATTTTCACCTCCTGTTTAAGTATGGATATTCAGACTTCAACAAAGGTGATGCAAATTTCATGCACAATTTAGAATAGGGATATAAAATTTAGTATAAAAAAACGCCTGATGATTCAGGCGTTTTTGCAGATACTGTATGAATTAAGACTGGTTGGTGAAGTAATCTTCACTGAAGTTCATCACCACTTCTGCACCCGCTTTCACTTTGGTAATGCGTAAAGCCAGTTCTGGCAAAATACGTTGTACAAAGTACAGTGCCAATGACAATTTGTTTTGATAGAACTCACCCTCTTTTTGCTTGGCTGCATTGGCAATGCGCGCAAACATATATGAGAAGCTGAGCAAACCTACCGCATGTAAATAATCAACCGCTGCTGCGTTCGGGAAATCTACATTTTCTTTGGCTGCATTTAAAACGTATTGTGTAACAGATGCAACTTCAGTGGCTGCATCTAAAGTTGCATCTTTAATGAAGTTGAGGTCTGCATCTAAACCATTGGTAAAGTCACGGATTTCTGCAATGTATTCTGCAATAAATTCGCCATTACATTTAATGGTTTTACGACCAATCAAGTCTTGCGATTGTACGCCGTTGGTGCCTTCATAAATTTGGGCGATACGTAAATCACGAACACATTGCTCCATACCCCATTCACGGATATAACCATGACCACCGAAGCACATTTGCGCATCAAGTGTCGCATTGAAAGCAGTATCGGTTAAGTAGGCTTTGGCAATTGGGGTTAACAGTGCAACACGGTCATTGGCTTTTTTCACAGCTTCTGCATCGGTAGAGAATTTAGTGATATCCAATTGTTGACCCACATATACCGCAAATGCACGTGAAGCTTCGTTATTGGCACGTGCATTGAGCAGCATACGACGCACATCGCCATGCACCAAAATGCTATCCGCTGCTTTGTTTGGTGATTTTACGCCCGATGCACTACGGCCTTGAATACGGTCAGTCGCATATTGCGCAGCATTTTGATAGGCAAATTCAGATGCACCTAAACCTTGAATTCCCATAGACAGACGTTCGTAGTTCATCATTACGAACATGGCAGCCAAGCCTTCGTTTTCTTTGCCGACCAAGTAACCTTTGGCACCATCAAAGTTCATCACACATGTTGCAGAGGCTTTAATGCCCATTTTGTGTTCGATTGAGCCTGGGCCTACAGGGTTACGTTCGCCCAATGAACCATCTTCATTCACCAGGAATTTTGGCACGATGAATAAAGAAATACCGCGCGAACCTGCAGGGGCATCAGGTGTTTTTGCTAAAACCAAGTGAATGATGTTTTCCGCAAGGTCGTGATCACCACCTGTAATAAAGATTTTAGTCCCTGTGATGTTGTACGTACCATCTGCATTTGGTTCTGCTTTGGTTTTAATAATCCCTAAGTCTGTTCCTGCATGCGGTTCAGTCAAACACATGGTACCTGACCATTCACCTGAGTAAATTTTAGGTAAATACGTTTCTTTCTGTTCTTGTGATGCATAGCTGCTTAATGCCATACCTGCACCGACAGACAGCAGTGGATACAACATGAAGGATGGGTTAGTGGCAAACAGCATTTCATCTGACAATACTGTCAGCATTTTTGGCATGCCTTGACCACCCCATTCTTCATCTGCGCCTAAACCAATCCAGCCGCCTTCGGCATATTGTTTAAATGCTTCTTTAAATCCAGCAGGTGTGGTGACTTCGCCATTGTTATAGGTCGCGCCTTCTTCATCACCGCTACGGTTAATAGGCAACGTCACATTTTGGGCAAATTTTGCCATTTCTTCCAAAATTGCTTCAGCCGTTGCAGCATCAAGGTGAGCGAGGTTTTCATTGTTTTGCCAGAATTGTTCTGCATTGAATACATCATTTAAGATGAATTTCATATCGGCAAGTGGGGCATTATAAATTGGCATGTGAGTTCACCTGTTTATTGTTTGAATCTTGATTCGTTGAGTTCAGTGTAATCTACAATTGTGAATGTTGTAGACCACTAAAGCGAAAGAATGCTTTATTTATAAAGAAAAAGGACTGTCAATGCTATGACCGTCCTTTCTCAATTTCTGTACTCAAGAGTACAACATTTTGAATATCCCGCTAAATATGTTCAATATTTAGCGAGTTTCAATTTTCGCTTAGAAAGCAAAGTGTTCAGCATCTAATGCAAATAGTGGCTCTACACCTGTTGCAATCACGTCTACGTGTGAGCGAACACGTGGCAAGATTTTCTTGAAGTAGAAACGTGCAGTCGTCACTTTAGCATTATAGAAGTCTACATCGGTTGTGCCTGCTGCAAGTGCTTCTTGAGCGACCAATGCCATACGTGCCCATAGGTAAGCTAGTGTTACATAACCAGAGAAGTACATGTAGTCTACTGCTGCAGCACCTACTTCCTCAGGGTTTTGCATTGCACGCATACCAATTTGCATGGTCAAATCGCCCCATTCTTTATTGAGCGCTGCGAGCGGTTCAACAAATTCTTGCATTGCTGCGTTGTCTTTGTTGGCTTCTGCAAATTTATGGATGATTTTGGTGAAGTCTTTCAACATTGCACCTTGTGTACCCAAAACTTTACGACCTAACAAATCGATTGCTTGAATTTCAGTTGTACCTTCGTACAAGCATGAAATACGTGTATCACGCACAATTTGTTCCATGCCATGCTCAGAAATGAAGCCATGACCACCGAAGACTTGTACACCATGTTTTGCAGATTCAGAACCTGTTTCAGTTAAGAATGCTTTTGCAATTGGCGTCAATAAAGACAAGATGTTGTCAGAGTATTTACGCTCTTCTTCGGTTGCACCTTGTTCAACGATATCTGCGTGTAGAGACAACAGATACACTAGTGCGCGACCACCTTCAGCAAACGCTTTTTGAGTCAATAGCATATTGCGTACAGCAGGATGCACAATAATTGGATCTGCTTCTTTTTCAGGAGCTTTCGGACCAGAAAGTGAGCGCATTGCTAAACGGTCTTTGGCATAAGTCAACGCACCTTGGAAAGAACCTTCAGATGCTGCAAGACCTTGTACCGCTGTACCGATACGTGCAGTGTTCATGAACGTGAACATGCAGTTTAGACCACGGTTTTCAGGGCCAATTAGGAAGCCTTTCGCGTTATCAAAGTTGATCACGCAAGTCGCATTGCCATGAATCCCCATTTTGTGTTCGATTGAACCACAGCGTACGCCGTTGCGCTCGCCTACAGAACCGTCAGCATTGAGGTTGAATTTTGGCACGATGAATAAAGAGATACCCTTAGTACCTTTAGGTGCACCAGGAAGACGAGCAAGTACAATGTGGATAATGTTCTCTGCCATGTCATGTTCACCAGCAGAGATAAAGATTTTCTCGCCAGAGATTGCATAGCTGCCGTCTGCTTGTGGTTCAGCTTTGGTACGGATAATACCCAAGTCAGAACCTGCGTGAGATTCGGTTAAGCACATGGTGCCTGTCCATTCACCAGAAACTAGTTTTGGTAAATAAGCATCTTTTTGTTCTTGAGAACCATGGTGTTCTAAAGTACGTACTGCGCCGTGCGATAAACCAGGGTACATGCCCCAAGCCCAGTTTGCAGTACCAACCATTTCAGAAATAACGTTACCTAAAGAAACAGGTAATGCTTGACCACCGTATTGTTCTTCAGCTGAAAGTGATGGGAAACCGAGTTCGATATATTTTTGATACGCTTCTTTAAAGCCCGTTGGTGTAGTCACCACGCCATCATTCCAAGTACAACCTTCACGGTCACCTACTTGGTTTAACGGAGATAATTCGTTTTCACAGAAATCTGCTGCAGCTTCCAAATATTGGTCAACCAATTCACGGCTTACGTTTTCTTGGAATGCAGGTAATTTTGCATAGTGATCTTCGGCATTTAATAATTCATGCAAAACGAATTGCATATCACGTAAAGGCGCTTTGTATTGTGGCATATCGGTTTCCTCAATACTGGTTTGACCAGCGTTATATTTTAAATGGATTTCAGCGCATGCCTTCTCAGACATGCCATGTTGGAATGGTTGTAATCGTGCAACATCTTCTAATTCGGTACAAGCATCTGCATAGCATTTCTTGGTGACTGCAAAGTCAAAGATTTTTATCTTGAAATGGCTAAGTTACTTGAGTGTAAACAGTTTTGCTGAATTTGAAATGATACAAATAGTCAAAAAGCGTAAAGAGATATGTCTAAGTGAAGTGGATAAAAAGGTAAATAAAAAGGCACTCAATCGAGTGCCTTAGAGTCGTGTAAGTGTGTGCTCACCTGAATGCATTAGCGCGAAGTAGGTGATATTCTCATTTGTTGCATAGGTTGATTCGGCTGAAAACGAACCAAGCATTGTCCCTTGAGTTGTAGTTCGCCCAGTTTCACTTGAACGTGTTGTCCATGCATTTTTCCTTCACAGGCAGCACGCATGGCCTTTTGATGCGCTTGATGTTGTGCTAATCGTTGATCGTACCGTTTGGTCATTTCAGCACGTTGCGCATCGGTCAGCACTTCACCACGTTGTTGCATACGCGGCATTTTTGCACGCATGGCTTGGTGTTGTTGCATCGCATATTGGCGATGTTGTTTAAATGACTGGCGATCAGGCTGGAAACGCATCGTACAGGTACCTGCGAGTGTTTGATCACCTACTTTTAATTGTAGATTTGTACCTACTGCTTTGTTGTCACAAGCCTGTTGCATCTGCCCACGAAATGCGCGGTGTTCTGCACGCATGGCACGATATTGCTCGCGTTGTTCAGGACTGAAGCGTTGTCCATCTTGAGCATAATGTTGTTTAAACATACGTGTTTGTTGTCGTTCGGTCAGATCATTACTGGTTTGGCATGCAGTTAAAATCCCCATGCCCAAAACACTTGCCCCAAGTAATGCGATTTTCGTCATCTGTTTCATCTTCAAACTCCCCAACCTGCTTTTAACTTCACTCAGTTAAGATTAAATAATAAAGATGAAGAAACAATGGAGAGTTTTTTCTAGCACTGTTGGTTACAATGCTCAAAATCAATAAGAAAAGCTGAGATTGCGCTTTTGAAAATTCGCCGTATTCCCATCGCATTACGCCTGTTTCTCACAGTGCTGCTGACGACCTTACTGATCACCACGGTCAGTTTGGGGGTATTGCATGTCAATATGCAGCGTAATTTCAGTAAATACGTGGCTGATGTCGAAATGCAAAAGCTGGACTTAGTCATTCAAAACTTGGCAGAAGTCTATGCGGTATATCACGATTGGGGCAACGCCATTCAGGCGCAAATTCTCCAAATTGAAGGTGAGGCTGCACCCGATGATTATGACCGTTTATCGCGGTGGTGGTTGCGCCGTCAGTATGACATTGCCTTGCAGCAGCGTTATTTTCAGGAACATACCTTAGCCAATGTGAACCCAAGTGTGGTCGAACCTGATCCAGCCAAACGACAAGCCAATGCCGCAGAACTTCGCTGGTTAGAACTGAATTTACCTTCACAATTCCAGCCATTTGAAGGTTTGGTATTTCCTTTAAGTGCCAATCAAAATGCATTCCGTTCAGATCGTAAAAACGAAGGGCAGAACAATACAACAGACGCTTCGGGTAAAAAACAGTTTATTTCGATGCCTGACCGCTTGGGTTTGAGTTCGCGCTTATCTTTATATGATGCCCAGCGGCAATTTGTGGTAGGAGAGCCTGCTGAAACTCAAATTTCTTATCGTCCAATTATGGTCAATGAAAAAGTCGTGGGCTATTTAGGCTTAAAACCTGTGTTAGATCAGGAAGATGCTTTAAGTATTAACTTTTTTAGTAAGCAAACCCGTTATTTATTATTGGTTTATGCTTTAAGTATTTTGGCGAGCTTGATTGCTGCATTGTTATTGGCGACCTATTTTAAAAAACCGATTCAGCGTTTGTTGAATGGTACACGTGAATTGACCAAAGGGCATTATCAGCATCAGGTCACGGTCAATCGTAATGATGAATTGGGTGATTTATCTACCGAGTTGAATCATTTGGCGGTGATTTTAGATCAACATGAAACTTCACGTCGTCAGTGGGTGGCTGATACTTCGCATGAATTAAAAACGCCATTGGCGGTGTTGCAGGCGCAAATTGAAGCCATGCAAGATGGTATCCGCAAAGCCACACCAGAGCATTTGGCTGCGATGATGCATCAGGTCAATAATCTGAAAAAACTCACACAGGATTTATCGGACTTGGCGCAAGCCGAAGCCATGCAGCTGAAATGCTATTTCTCGAGCATTGATCCATGGCAAGTGATTGAGCAGGAAATCGAAAGCTTTAAGCCGAAATTTGAACAGGCGCAGTTGGACTTGATCGTGTCGGGTGAAGGCACGCAATTACAATTGGATATAGACCGTTTTAAACAAATTATGCTCAACTTGCTCAGTAATAGTATTCGTTATACCGAAGCGGGTGGGCAGGTGCATATTCACACCAGTCAAAGTGCAACAGAATGGACAGTGTATGTAGATGACAGTCCGTTTGGTTTAAGTGATGAACAATTGGCACGTTTGGGTGAGCGTTTTTATCGTGCCGATGATTCACGTACACGCGCCACAGGTGGGACAGGTTTAGGTCTGGCTTTATCGGTCAAAATTGCCAAAGCATTGGGCGGAGAGTTAAGTTTTGCACATTCACCGTTGGGTGGTTTACGCTGCAAATTAAGCTTTCCCAAAACAATCAAATCTTGAAAGACTTTAAGGAATCGTGCATGAAACATATCTTGCTGGTTGAAGATGAAATTGAACTTGCCCAATTGGTGCGAGATTATTTAGAAGCTGCTGGTTTTGAAGTCAGTATGTTTCATGATGGACAAGAAGCCTATGACAGCTTTTTGCAGCGTAAACCGAGCTTGATGATTTTAGATTTAATGGTACCGCGTATGGATGGTTTGACCATTTGCCGCAAAGTGCGTGAACAGTCCGATGTGCCTATTATTATGGTCACGGCACGTACTGAAGAAATTGATCGGGTGCTAGGCTTGAACATGGGCGCAGATGATTATGTATGTAAGCCTTTTAGCCCGAAAGAATTGGTGGCACGTGTGCAAGCGGTGTTGCGCCGTCTGGAACGTAAAAATGAGCCAGAAAGTAATGATTTATTCCGTATGGATAAAGCACAGCAGCGTATTTGGTATCAGCAAAAAACCTTGAATTTGACCCCAACCGAATTCCGTTTATTGGAATTGTTTTTAGAGCATGTCGGGCAGGTGTATTCACGCGCGCAGTTGCTAGACCATATTAACCCAGACAGTTTTGAAGTGGCAGATCGTGTAATTGATAGCCACATTAAAAACTTGCGCCGTAAAATTTCTGACGCTGCCGAAACGGGAAATCGTCATGAATGGATTCAGGCGGTGTATGGTGTGGGCTATCGTTTTGAGTATCCTGAAGAATAAGTTTAAAAATTCAATAAGCGAATCTTGGAAGGTTCGCTTTTGTTTTCTAAGTTAGATATTATGTTGAAAAAGTGCAGAGCAAATAGCTTTAAAAAATTTTTATCAAATACCTTATCAAATGGAGCGTAAAACTCAGTCCTTCAGGTCAGAGATATAAGCGACACGACATGAAGTGTCGTTTGATTTAACTAAGGACTATTTTCCTTGAGTTTTGATTGTTAATATAAGTACATGAAAA
>NZ_VOZL01000014.1:0-78885 GCF_013419805.1 Acinetobacter sp. YH12058 | reverse complement strand
GCTTGGCCAGAAAAATGAGTCGTTCTCGCTGTTCTAAACTAAGTGGTACAGAAACAATTCGAGGCATGTGTGAACATCTGTTAACTAAAAAAACTTTTTCGCATGATTAGTTATTTTTGTCAACTTACAATCACCGCATCTGCCTCTGCCACCACCATTTGCTGTGCTTCACTGTGGATTAAATAATGCATACGCATGGCACTATTACGCAATTCTTCTACCCGAACGCCAATTTTTAAAATATCAGGATAAACCACAGGACGTATATATTTGCACTGATTTGAGGCAATCACAGTCAAAACATCTTGCTGTAAAATTTTTAAATGGTCTAAATAATATAAACGCGCACTTTCAATATAACGGTAATAGATCACATTATTGACATGCCCAAAAGCATCCATATCTCCCCATGCAACACGCTGCTCAAAAACAATTGGATAATCTGCTAGTGTTAACACAACTCACCCTTAAATTTTAATTTCGACAAAATTAGAATTATTTTCAAAGATTAAATTTAACTGTTTTAATAATTCAGGCTGATCTTTTAAATTAGATTTAACTCTTAAATAACTCATTAATACGTGTTCAGGATATAAATCCAGTAATTGCTCGGCTTCTGAATAACGCGCTGTTGCTGTAAAAATATGCCATTTGGCAAAACTAAATACAGGTAATGCAGGGTATTTCTGTTCCCACAGATTTATTTGCTTTTCAATTTTGGCATAATCAGGTTGTTGTTTTAACAACTGCTGTTGGAACCATAAATAAAACACTTCCTGATTAAACTGTTCACTCAACATCTGTACCGCAAGACGTTCATGTTGTGCGGCCAAATCAGGCAGACGCGACAATAACTTCAACCACAACACCTGAATGGCATAAGACTGACTGAAAATCTGCTCACTTAAATCACTATAACGCTGCTGCAAAGCCTGTAAATTTTCTGCATCAGCCTGCTCAAATTGGGTTAATAACTCAGTCAGCCACTTTTGCTTGGTGTCTGCATCTAAATGCCCGTATTTGGTCGAACGTAAATAATGCCAAGGATATTGCGTGGCAAATTCGCCCCACAAGGCAATTAAACGTTTTTGATAAGCCGTTTTGACTTTAAATAACCACGGCGATAATTCGTGCTGATTCAAAAACTCTAAATGCGTCAAAGCTTGTTCAGGTTGTTGCTGCGCTAAATAAATTTCAATACGCTGTATTTCTGCCAACTCAAACGCCATGGCACTGCTTTGATTTAAGGCAGCCAACGCTTGCGGATATTGCTGTTGGATGCAGTGCATACGTGCTTCCATCACTCCTTTGAGCAAACCTGACTGGGCAAACACCTGTCGAATAAACTGGTGTTGATCTTCTGCAGCATCTAGCAACCAAATGACCGCCAATTGCTCATATGGATGCAGATTTTTAAAGTTAAATACTGTTTCAACCTTACGCTGTTCACGGCTAAAATAGCGCTTTAACAACAACCATAAAATTTGTAGCGAAACACTAATCGACAAGAAAAAGAACAACAACAACCAAATATTGGTTTGCAATTGCCATTCGCGCCAATACACATAAACATAGCCTGAACCATGCCCATAACTCAGTACGCTCAGCAAAGCGACCAGTACAATACTGACCACCACATAGGCGAGTAAAATCTGTTTCATTTATACCGCCCCCAATAAAGCACGTGTTTTTAAACTTGGCGTTGGAACGATATTTAAATTTTTAATTTTTTCTAATTGCTGAACCAATTGCTGTGCTTTCTGATCAGGCAATTGTTGTAATAACTGAATAATGTCATTCACTTCTTGTTGATATTGCACATATTGACCTTGCATAAAGACTTGTCGAGCCAGCAATAGACGCAATTGCGCTTCTTTTAAAATAATCTGGCGCTGCATCAACTGTGTCGCAGGTTGCTTGGCAGATTCAATACTCAGCCATTTTTGCCAAAAATAACGATCATCGACATCGGCAGGGTTCAGCTCAGGCTGTTGAGCTTGCTGTTTTAATTGTTGATCTAACTGTTGCAACAACTGACTTACTTGTTGATATTGCGCATCACGTGTTGTTATAAATTGTTGAATTTGTTTCTGATCTTGCTGAACAACTTGGTGCAAACTTTGTTTCAAAGCAGGAGCTAAAGCATATTCGTTTAACTCACGGTCTAAATGAGCTAGCTTTTCAGTCGCATAGTGAAACTGTTGTTGTTGTAAGGAAAATTCCACCAAGTCCAATTGCTGCGCCACCATATCTACTGGTTGAATCGCATCTTCTTGCTGCACAGCGCTGGATACTGCAGACTGTTCTGGCGCATCTTGGGTATAATTACGGCGCTGCAAAGCCACCAACTGATCATTTAAATTGGCATTGGTTTTTTCTGCAAGATGCAAACTTTGACTGAGTTGCTGTTGTTGCGCTGAAATTTGCATCACATCAAAACTTAATTTGACGATCCAGACCAAAGCGATCAACACCACTATCACAACCAGTTTTTTCATAGTTTTCCTTGCATGCGCATCATTTGCTGCAATATTAATTCTGTTTTTAAATGGGTCAACTTGAATACGTTATATTTTGTATGATGCTGCGTTTGATAATCGAGCAAAATTTTCTCTAAACGATCACCCAATACCCAATAATGACCTTTGTTCAGTAGATCGAAATCCCGCTGAATTAAGCTTAGCCAGTTTAACCAACTGGCTTCACTGCTGATCATCATGATAAATTCTGAAGATTGTATTAAACGTGCGCGTACTGCCTGCATTTTTTCAATAGAACTGGCAGGACACTCCCGCCGATACAATACAAAATTATGGATCTGCATCCCCTGATCAAGCAGTGTTTGCATCATAAATTGCCGTCCGCCCTCGCCACGCCAAAAGGCAATGTGTGTGCCGACTTTCAAATTTTGCAAACACGGCAAACTCAGCATCCCTTCGGAAGTTTCAACCTGCGGGACTTCGCTGTAAAGACCATATCCACGTAAAACTTCTGCTGTTTTCTCACCCACAGCCACCCAACGTATATGCTGCAAATCCTGCAATGATATTTGGCTTCGGGCTAAATATTGCATCCCAATATCGACAGCAGTCGGACTAACCACCACAATAATATGCGTGTGAGGCAACTGGGCATATAAATTAGCCAGTTGCTCTGACCACGGCTGTGCAGAAAGCTGCAACAAGGGCAAATCAATGACCTCAATATGCTGTTGTTGCAAAGCCTGAGTTAAGGCCTCTGCACGATCTTGAGGTCGGGTATTAATGAAGAGCATGGGCTTCTGGTGCAATATGAATTATTGATACAGGGCTTTGAGTAATTCGCCCGCACCCTGTGCCAATAAAGCTTTTGCCAATTCTTCACCTAGCATTTCAGCCTGTTCAGGTGCGCCAAATTGCACAGCTTTAAGAATGGTTTGCCCATCGACACTACCAACACGACCTTCAATCTGCAACTGACCATTCTGCAAAGTTGCGTAGCCTGCAATTGGCACCTGACAACCGCCTTCCAAGTAGGCATTAAAAGCACGTTCGGCACGTACACAGACATTGGTTTCGGCATGCATTAACGGCAAAATTAAATCCAACACCGCCTGATCTTGGCTACGACATTCCAGACCCAAAGCCCCTTGCCCAACGGCAGGTAAGCTCACATCAGGCTGAATGGTATGACGAATACGCTGCTCCAAACCTAAACGTTTCAAACCTGCACTGGCCAAAATAATGGCATCATATTGACCATCATCCAGTTTAGATAAACGTGTTCCCACATTGCCGCGTAAATCTATAATTTCTATATCTGGGCGCGCTTTCAAAATTTGGCATTTACGGCGCAAGCTTGAAGTTCCAACTTTAGCGCCCTGTGGTAAATCTGCAAAACTGGCATAGTGATTCGATACAAAGGCATCAAGCGGGTCTTCACGCTCACAAATGACCGCCAAGCTCAAACCTTCAGGCAATGCCATGGGTACATCTTTCATAGAGTGTACGGCTAAATCGGCACGACCATCCATTAAGGCGGCTTCTAATTCTTTGACAAATAAGCCCTTCCCCCCAATTTTTGCCAATGGGGTATCTAAAATTTTATCGCCCTGCGTGACAAAGGTCACCAACTCAACAGTTAAATCGGCATGCATCGCCTCTAAGCGGGCACGAATGTGTTCAGCCTGCCATAACGCAAGCGGGCTTTGTCGAGTTGCAATTTTCAGGGTTTTCATCATAGTGGCTAAGCAAGATAAATAAGTTCATCTAAACTTAACCTGATCCCCTAAAAATGCAAGTCTATTTCTTTACCGATTTATCAATCTGTTGCGTATTCATCTGCGATGATGCTGACAAATTAGAGTTTTTGGATGCGTTCTCGCAATAAAGGCAAATGTCGTCGGCTAACAGCCAAACGCTCATCTAGCTCACGGCAACGTACCTGATACTGTCCTGAATTGACCACTTCTAGCCCCTCCAAAAACTGAATCGAGACCAAGGCATTTCGGTGAATCCGAATAAACTGATCACCAAACTCGGTTTCTAAATCTTTCAGCGTTTCATCAATCAGGACACTGCCATTTTTATGACGCACAGTGACATATTTCTGATCAGCTAAAAAATAGTAGATATTTTCTATTGGCACCAATTCTACACCGCGATAGGTTTTCGCCGCGATTTGGTGACGTTTTATTTTTAATTCGTCCATATTTTCTTTTTGTTTTAAATGACTCATCTGCGCTTGCGTGAGTTTTGTTAAATGATCTAAAACCTGTTGCAATTCCTGTTGCATTATCGGTTTTAACAAATAGCCTTCCGCATTGGATTTAAACGCATCAAGTGCGTGTTCATCATAAGCGGTACAAAACACAATGGCTGGCATAGGGTCAAGCTCACGCAAATGTTGAGCACAACTTAGACCATCCATTCCCGGCATTTGAATATCTAATAATATGACATCCGGCTGATGTTCATCCGCCAGTTCAATCGCCTGTTGCCCATGAGCTGCCGTTGCCACCACATGATGCCCCAGTTGAGTGACCAAACGTGATAATCGCTCTCTAGCTAGAGGCTCATCATCACAAATTAGGATGTCCATTTTTCCTCCTTTTTAAGTCAATAACTTTATTTTTATCAAGTCTAGAAAAATCAGAGCAATCACAGCTTATTTTATTTATAACGGTATTGCAGCACCGTGGTGTACATACCATTCCCCGCATAATTTTTGAAAGTAACACTACGCCCATAATACGCTTTTAAGCGCTGTTCCACGTTTTGCAGTGCAATCCCATGTCCAGATCTTAAATTTATTTTATCGCTGACATACGGATTTGTAATGACAATATTGACTTGGTTTTGCAATATTTCGATCAATATACTTATCGTACTCTTTGCTAAAACTTTTTCAACTCCATGAAAAATACTATTTTCTAACAAGGGTTGTAAAGTTAATAAGGGTATTTGTACCTGACTGAGCAGTTGCGGTTGTTCAATTTTCCATTCCACGGTCAGACGCTCGCCTAAACGAATTTGTTCTATGTCTAAATATCGCTGGCAAAGTTCAATCTCATCTTTCAGGCTCACCAGTTTTAATTCCTGCAAACTGGCACGGAATAAACGTGATAAATTCAGCAGCATCTGCTCGGCTTTATCGGGGTCTATGGCAATGAGACTAATCACATTATTTAAGCTGTTAAACAAAAAGTGTGGATGAATACGGGCCTGCATAGCATGCACCCGCGCTTGCAATTCGCTATGCCGCTGCTGAATAGCTTGTTCTCGGACATAGATATAACGAAAACAAAACGCACCCAAAATCACACCATAACTCAAATGCAGTCCAATCCCATGCATGAGTTCAGCCAGACTAAACTGCTGTAAATGAAAATTTTTCCCAAAATGCAATAAGGTATTTAAACTGAGTGTGGTCAGCAACACGATGCCTTGCAGCAGCAAAAAACTGACCAAAAAAGATAAACTCAAGCCCATGCGTAAAAAACGCGCCTGAAAAAACTCCACCAAGGCCGCAAAACACAACACCACCCAATTAATATAGAGCACGTATTGCAGCACCCGAGCAAAACTTAAGCCATGCCAGCCTTGTGCTTCAGCCAATGCCAAGACCATTGCCAAAGCATTACTGCCAATAAATAATTCAATTAGATATTGCCAACGCCCTATTTTCGTAAAAAAATACAGCTCATGTTGCTCTGCCTGCGTATCAGCATAAGTTTGATTGGCTTGTTCTTCGGCAAGTGAATCTGAATTTGTTATACTCTTGTCCAAATCACCGCTTTTTACTTTATTGAGCCGATATGACCACATCTTCTAATTCCTCAAATCCGTCACAAGCCCAAACTTCGGGTATGTGGGGCGGTCGTTTCTCTGAAGCGACTGATGCTTTTGTTGCTGAATTTACAGCATCTGTTCAATTTGACCAACGCTTTTATAAACAAGATATTGCTGGCTCAATTGCACATGCAACGATGCTTGCCAAAGTAGGCGTACTTACGACTGAAGAGCGTGACGATATTATCCAAGGTTTAAATACCATTCAGGCTGAAATTGAAGCAGGTCAATTTGAATGGCGTATTGACCTTGAAGATGTTCACATGAACATCGAATCACGCCTTACTCAGCGTATTGGTATTACAGGTAAAAAATTACATACAGGTCGTAGCCGTAACGACCAAGTAGCAACCGATATTCGTTTGTATGTCCGTGACGAAATTGATGCCATTTTAGAATTATTAAAAAAATTACAACACGGCATTTTAAGCTTGGCAGCCAAAAACACCCACACCATTATGCCTGGTTTTACTCATTTACAAACCGCACAGCCTGTGACTTTTGGTCATCACCTTATGGCGTGGTTTGAAATGTTGGTACGTGACTCTGAGCGTTTAATTGACTGCCGCAAACGTGTTAATCGTATGCCTTTAGGTTCTGCTGCTTTGGCAGGTACCACTTACCCAATTGACCGCGCTTTTACCGCAGAATTATTGGGCTTTGAAGCCGTATCTGAAAACTCGTTAGATGCTGTATCAGACCGTGATTTCGGAATTGAGTTTAACGCTGCTGCATCTTTAATTATGATGCACTTGTCGCGTATGTCTGAAGAACTGATTTTATGGACATCGGCACAGTTCAAATTTGTGAATATTCCAGACCGCTTCTGCACTGGCTCATCCATTATGCCGCAGAAGAAAAACCCAGACGTACCAGAATTGGTGCGCGGTAAAACAGGTCGTGTTTATGGCGATTTAATGAGTCTGTTGACCCTGATGAAAGGTCAACCGCTTGCCTACAACAAAGACAACCAAGAAGACAAAGAACCTTTGTTTGATGCCATTGATACCGTGCGCGGCTCGCTCATGGCATTTGCCGATATGATTCCTGCTTTAGTACCAAACATTGCAGAAATGCGTGAAGCTGCATTACGTGGTTTCTCTACGGCAACTGACCTTGCAGATTACTTAGTAAAAAATGGCGTGGCATTCCGCGATGCACATGAAATTGTAGGTAAAGCCGTAGCATTGGGCGTACAAGAAGGCAAAGACTTGTCTGAACTTAGCCTAGAACAATTACAGCAATTCTCAGATTTAATTCAAGCTGATGTATTTGAAAAAGCACTGACCCTTGAAGCCTCTGTAAATGCACGTGATCATATTGGCGGTACAGCGCCTGCACAAGTTGCAGCGGCAATTGAACGTGCTCAAACACGTCTTGCTCAACTTTATGCATAATCAGGAAGTGAGAGATGTCTAAACAAGTATTTTGTCGTAAATATCAAACCGACATGGAAGCGATGGATTTCGCTCCTTTTCCGGGTGCCAAAGGTCAGGAATTACTTGAAACGGTATCTAAACAGGCTTGGCAGGAATGGCTCAAACACCAAACTACGCTCATTAATGAAAAGCGTTTAAATGTGTTTGAACCTGAAGCGAAAAAGTTTTTGGAAGAACAACGTGAGAAGTTTCTCAACAATGATGCCAGTTTGGAAGTCGCAGAAGGCTTAAAACCTCAAAACTAATCCAAGTACTGTTTTTTCATTTTGGAAAATTCAAACCTTGTTTATTTTACAATTAAAAGAGTCTTTATGAAGGCTCTTTTTTTATGCCATTTGTGATTATGAGTTGCCGCAACAATGTTTTAAATAAATGAAAATAGATTCAAAAAATTAAGCTAATTTCCTATTTTTATTTTTCGACTAAAGTCATATAACTCATAGTCACAGTAAAGCACTCAAAAATATATTAATTATTGATTTTAAAGACAATAGTTTTAAAAATAATCACACTAAAAATAATGTAATTTAAAAATACATTTGTATATAAAACGCTACATTCCACTACAATAAACCACATGATTCTTGAGTGTGATTTTCCTATACTTATTTTCAAGGAGATAAGCAATTATCTCTCACTATAATAAATATCCCCGATTTCAATCTCAGATTTCCCCCAAAGTCTGAGATTTTTTTTATCCAAAATTTCGGCTGTTTCAAGCCATAAAAAAGCCCCATCATTAGATGAGGCTGAATATTCAAAAAAGCTGAACTTAGCGTTCCTGTACTTTTTCTTCAATTTCTTTGACGCTGGTATGACGTACGTCAAAACCTTTGACCATATAAATCACTTGTTCTGAAATATTTCGTGCGTGGTCACCAATACGCTCTAATGAACGTAACACCCACATCACATTAATCACACGTGAAATATGACGCGGATCTTCAATCATATACGTCATTAGAGTACGTGTTGCAGATTGATATTCACGGTCAATATCGGCATCGGCAAGTAAAACACGCAGTGCTTGATCGACATCTAAACGTGCAAAAGCATCCAGTGCATCGTGAATCATGACACGCACTTGGTTACCAATATGACGTGTTTCCATATAGCCGCGTGGCGAACCACCTTCTTCACATAAGTTTTGGGCAATACGGGCAATTTTTGCAGCTTCATCACCAATACGCTCTAAGTCAGTATTGGCTTTAGACATGGCAATCACCATACGCAAATCAATTGCGGCTGGATGACGACGCGCCAAAATCAACGTTAAGGCTTCATCAATTTCGGTTTCCATGCGATTGACAACATTGTCTTGGAACTGAACTTCTACCGCCAAGGCTGCATCGGTATCCAAGAGTGCGTGAATCGAGTTGGCAACCTGCTGCTCTACCAAACCACCCATGGCCATAAATTTGGTATTTACATCCTGCAAATCTTCATTGAACTGAGAAGAAATATGGTGACTTAACACAGGATTATTCGTACTCAAGGAATACACTCCACAACAAAAGGATAGACTGACGCAATGATTGAATATTAAAGCACAGCAATGATGACGTTTTTATGACATTTTCTCACCAAACTCTCAAGTCTGATCGTTTCTGTCTTTAAACAGCATAAGCCATTCAGATGACAAAATGACTTGGGTCTGTTGACATTTCGTCTATGTTTGCGGCAACGCATATTTTTTAGCTGATATAAGGCATGGGACAGGAAATTTAGTCATTCTAAATGACTGACTCATAAAGCAATAGTAGCAAAAATATGCTCGCCCCCTTGCGCAGCAAACAAAGCAACGCTTTGTTCTTGCTCATGTGGCTAAAACTTTCTCAGATTGCGTTATGAAACTTGGCAATAGTCTCGCTATTCCCTGCGTTTCATGCCTGATCTGCTCAGTTTTAGCCTACAGCGCAAGCCATTTATGAAATGTCAACAGACCCTATATGGCTTTCCGAATCAACCAAGCATTCATTTCCTGCACATCTTGTTCAGTCAATTGCCCAACGGCTGCTTTCAACTGTAACACATGCTTCAAATAGTCATACTGTGCATTGAGATAATCCTGCTTGGCAGAAAAGGCGTTACGCTGTGCCAACAGTACATCCACCATGGTTTTTAAACCTTCCTGATATTGCGCTTTGGATGCTCGTGCCACTAAATCTGCTGAATTCATTGCAGCCTGTCGCGCCTGCAATTTGGCTTGATCAGTTTCGACTTGTAAATATGCCTGTTTCACATCGGTATTGGCTTTACGGATTGCTGCATCTAGCTCGGCTTCAGATTTTTGTACCAAAACCACTGCTTTTTGCACATTTTTATTGACCCGCCCACCGCTAAACACATTCCAGTTCATTTCAATCCCGACCTGGTCGAACTGACCATCGGGCGACATGATACTTTCAGGGCTTTGTTTGGCATAACCATAACTGCCCACAGCTTCTACCTGCGGATAACGTGCTGCTTGTTCAACCCGACGTGCATCTTCGGCATATTGTCGCTGCAAACGTGCCTGTTGAATAGCCAAATTTTGAGTTTGTGCCAATTGCGACCATGCCTCTAAACTTTCAGGCACAGGTTTTTGAAATTGAAAGTCATCTCGCAAAACTGCCAAACTTTCTTGATATGGCCCAATCAATTGTGCCAACTGCTCTTGTGCCAAAACCAACTGCACATGTGTTCCAATCCTGTTCGCTCGTGCATTTTGATATTGCGCATTGGCTTCACTGACTTCACTTTTAGCCACCAAACCTTCACGCAGTTTGGCATTCATCATATTGAGCTGTTCCAACAAAGCTTTTTCTTCTTGTAAATATGCTGTTGTTAAAGACTGCTGTCTCAGCACATTAAAATACGCTTCTGATACATTCAAAATATGTTGCTGTTGTTGTAAACGTAAGGTGACTTCACTCAGGCTTAACGAGGTTTTGACTTGTTTCAGGGCTTGCCAAGCATCCCAACGAAATAAAGGCTGACGTGCTGTTAACGCGACTTGACGTGAAGTTGAAGATGAAGATGAACTGCTTAAAAGCTCTGGCGAGGAACTGGCAATATTGACTCGACTCATTTCCTGACTTTTACGGGTGATATTGCCCGACAGAGTCACAGTTGGCAGTAAATTGCCTTGCGCAAGCCCTAAATTTAATTGATCGGCCTGATATTGTAATTGCTGTGCGCGCCAAGTCGGATCGCTATTTTGAGCACGCTGATAGGCTTGCATTAAATCCAAAGCAAAAGCGCTTGAACTCATCCAACATAAGCATGTCACTAACATCATTTTTTTCATTATTTTTCGATCAACCCACTCTGTAATTTCGTCAATCCTACTGCAATGTATTTTTACACCGCCCATACTAAAGCGAATTTGCATTTTTTTCGTATGATTTTCATTAATTTTGATAATTTTTCATATTATTTCAATTCATTGCAATAATTAAGCAAAGCCATACACGTGCTAACAATCGCTGCATAAAGTGGTACTTACTCACAGGCATGTAACCAAACTCTAGCAGAATACTACAATTTACTCCGTGGCTTTGACTTTACAATGCAAGCTCTCCCCTCGTCCTTCGATCCAAGTTTCTAAAACCGTGTGCCTCACAGCGGATATTTTAAATTTAGAATTTTGGTATGAATGACTCATTTTGAATTTTTGGAATCCATAGTGCCTAAATGAAGGCACTAGATGATGAATGAATACTCATGTTGAATTGCTGTAATGGTTAAATTTCTTCGCGCCAGTAAACTTGCCCTACTGCTTGGCAGTTGTCTGTATTTGCTCGCCTGCCAAAATTCAGATACACCTCCCGTAGCTGAACCACCAAAGGTACAGGCCAGTGCCAGCGAGCCTGTGGATTTGACCCAAATGTGTGAAAATATTCAGCACAATATGCAGCAAATTGACAATACCCGCACCACGTTTGCGCTAGAACAAATTAATCAGGATTTAAAAGTCTGCCTACCCTTGCTGCCTTTGAATGAGCAATTAAATTTGCTCAATCTTTCGACCCAAATGTATCAACGCTTTTTGCATGTAGAACGCAGCGCTGCAGAACAAGCTGCCTTTGACCAACACGCTTTTGATATGGCACAGCATCCGACCATTCAGCAAAGTCATTTTGAAAACTTTGCCTTGCGTGATCAATATTTACTGAAACATAAGGGACAAGCCTATTTAGAGCTATACGATGCAGGTGAAGCACAGTTGGTTTATCGTCGAAGCCCGCAATACTTAGCCATTATTTTTGCGCCTTACATGCCCGATGCCGAGCAAATTTTTATTGAAAGAATGGCCAATGACAATATGCAGCACAGCCTGCGTGATGGTGGACTCACCCTTGATGCTGCCGATTTGACTGAACGCGCCTTATTTTGGGAAGATTACGTGCAGCGTTATCCTAAAAGTCACTTTATACGGGATGCACGTTATCTAGCCGAAGTGTATGCCTTGCTGCTGTTTAAAGGCACAGTCAACAGTCCTGTTTCTCAGGATTATGTCGATGAATACAGTATCCAACCTGCCGTATTATTTGAAATTAAAAAACTGGCAAAGTTGCAAAAATCTCCCTTAGCACAGCAAGCGCGTAAATTCCTTGCCTTTTTACACATGAGCAGTGAACAACGACTCACTGAAATTGCAGCACAGCCCACTGCACGTGAACAGCGTGAATATGGCGATGATGCTTTAGTACATGCACAGTTGCATCAATATTTAAATTTAAAGAACATCTCCATCCATGCAAAACGCGATTGTTTTAGTGATGCCGTTTGTATTACTCGCTAATTATCCAAAGTCGCTTAAAGCTCAAATACTTGTCATTAGGCATCAAAGAATAAAAGCCGCGCGAAGCCTGCTTTTATACCAACAACGTGCTACTATTTATACAGCTTGACGGAGCGCGAGTAATTCCTCGCTGAGATTGTGTCCATTCTTTGTTGTTTGCCCAAAGGTCTGCAACACAGATTTAAACCCAAGTACCGTTGAACCTGATCAGGTTAAAACCTGCGTAGGAATCAAGCCACCTAAAAACCCCGCCACACGGTTAATGTTGAACTATTAAAGTTTCAACAACTCAATTGCAATGTTTTTGGTCGTGCTTGATTCGTTGATTTCATTCTTCAGGATCATTGCAATGAACCAATTAACGAATCTATCCCCTGCTGACATTTCTGCTCAACACGAGCAAGATGCCAAAGATTTAACCCGCATTTTGCCTGCATCGAAAAAAGTCTATATTCAAGGCTCACGCCCAGACATTCAGGTGCCAATGCGTGAAATTGAACTGACCGACACTCCAACAGGTTTAGGCGGTGAGCACAATCCACCGCTCATGGTGTATGACACTTCAGGTGTATATACCGATCCAAATGTTGAAATTAATCTGAACAAAGGCTTGCCGAACATCCGCGACAGTTGGATTGAAGAGCGCCAAGACACCGAAAAACTAGAAACCCTCAGCTCAGCCTTTGGTCAAGAGCGTTTACGCGATATTCGTACTGCAGAGATTCGTTTTGCCCATATTCAAAAGCCGCGTCGTGCCAAAGCGGGTAAAAACGTCACCCAAATGCACTATGCCAAACAAGGCATCATTACCCCTGAAATGGAATATATCGCCATTCGTGAAAACCAACGCCAACGCGAAGGTGTCGATATGCGTCAGCATCCAGGGCAAAACTTTGGGGCTAAAAACTTAACTGAAATCACGCCTGAATTTGTACGTCAGGAAGTGGCTGAAGGCCGTGCAATTATTCCTGCCAACATTAACCACCCAGAATGTGAGCCAATGATTATTGGTCGCAACTTCTTGGTCAAAATCAATGCCAATATTGGTAACTCGGCACTGGGTTCAAGTATTGATGAAGAAGTCGCGAAAATGACTTGGGCGACCCGTTGGGGCGCAGATACCATCATGGATTTATCGACAGGTAAAAACATCCATGAAACCCGTGAATGGATTATCCGCAACTCGCCTGTGCCAATTGGTACTGTACCTATTTATCAGGCACTAGAAAAAGTAAACGGCATTGCCGAAGACCTCACTTGGGAAATCTTTAAAGACACGCTGATTGAACAGGCTGAACAAGGTGTGGATTACTTCACCATTCACGCAGGCGTGTTATTGCGTTATGTACCACTCACGGCCAATCGCTTAACAGGTATTGTATCGCGTGGCGGTTCAATCATGGCGCAATGGTGTTTGGCGCATCATGAAGAAAACTTCCTTTACACACACTTTGATGAAATCTGCGAAATCATGAAAGCTTACGATGTATCGTTCAGCTTAGGTGATGGTTTACGTCCGGGTTGTATTCAAGATGCCAACGATGAAGCACAATTCAGCGAACTGCGAACTTTGGGTGAATTGACTCACCGCGCTTGGGAACATGATGTGCAAGTGATGATTGAAGGCCCGGGGCACGTACCAATGCACATGGTCAAAGAAAATATGGACTTGCAACTTGAAGTCTGTAAAGAAGCACCATTCTATACACTCGGCCCATTAACCACGGATATTGCACCAGGTTATGACCATATTACTTCTGCAATTGGTGCAGCGATGATTGGTTGGTACGGTACTGCAATGTTGTGCTATGTGACACCTAAAGAGCACTTAGGCTTACCGAACAAAAAAGACGTCAAAGACGGCATCATCACCTATAAAATTGCAGCACATGCGGCTGACCTTGCCAAAGGACATCCGGGCGCGCAAGCACGTGACAATGCCTTATCTAAAGCACGTTTTGAATTCCGCTGGGAAGATCAGTTTAACCTGAGCCTTGACCCAGATACCGCACGCAGCATGCATGATGAAACCATGCCAAAAGAAGCGCATAAATCTGCACACTTCTGTTCAATGTGCGGACCAAAGTTCTGTTCGATGAAAATCACGCAAAACGTGAGAGATTATGCACAAAATCAAAATGCTGCGAACAAAACGGAGCAAGTAGATGCAGAGGTCGAATCAGGTCTCAAAGCCATGAAAACCGCTTATCAGGAACATGGTCAAAAATTATACCATAAGCTCTAATTTGTTTAAAAAGCGTTTGTATTCAATAAAATCTCAGTTAGGATGAAATTATGCTTTGCTCATCCTGATGAGAATTTATGAAGATTATTCAACAAGCAACTTATGGACAACACGATGCACAGATTCACCAACGTGAATACCTGTATCGTGGTTTTATTCAGGTTGAAAAAGTCAGCCTGAGCCATCGCTTGTTTAATCAAACCACCTATACCCCAGTCCTTCAGCGTGAACTCATTCAACGCCCTGAAGCGGCTGGGGTACTCATTTATGATGCACCACAACAAAAATTTGCCCTGATTGAACAATTCCGTATTGGTGCAATTGATGATTGCGACTCGCCTTGGCAACTCGAAGTGATTGCAGGCGTGCTAGATGGCAATGAATCACCTGAAAGTTGCATTCGTCGTGAAGCTTTGGAAGAATCGGGCTGTGAATTAAAAGAATTACAACATTTATTCAGTTTTTATCCATCTGCGGGTGCATGCGCAGAATTGTTCCACTTATATAGTGCGAGCACCACGTTACCACAGGAAGGTGGCGTGTTTGGTATGCCAGATGAAGGAGAGAATATTCAATTACACATTCTTGATTATCAGGAAATTCCAAACTTGCTGACCAATGGTCGGCTAAAAAACGCACCTGTCATCATGGCATTGCAATGGTTACAACAACAAATTAAAACCGTGAAGGATGTCTAAGGGGTCAGGCATGACTTTATTCTCAAACAATCACCAGCAACGCTGGACCATTGTACAAATTTCAGATACGCACCTCATGAATCAGGAAGATTTAGAGTTTGTGCACATGAATCCTGAACGTAGCTTTCATGCGGTAATGCACGATATTCAACAGCAATATCCGCAGCTCGATGCTATTTTCCATACTGGCGATTTAGCACAAGTGCCTGTTGCAGCGACATATCAGCGCTATTTAAAATTTATGCAGACTTTGAATACGCCGCATTTCCAGATTCCGGGCAATCATGATGATGCCGCGGTTTTTCCATTCCATTTACAGTCCAATCAAGTTCATGCAATTGAGTTGGGCAATTGGAGTGTCATTTTACTGAATACTGCAGTCAAAGGTCGGATTGATGGCTGGATGGACGCAGCACAATTACAGCAGTTAGATCAGCTTTTACAGCAACATGCGCATCAGCATGTGATCATTGCCTGTCATCATCATCCTTTTGATATGCAATCGCACTGGATAGATCAGCACAAACTTAAAAATACCGAAGCCTTAATTGATGTATTGGCACGCCACAACAATGTCAAATTGGTGCTGTGTGGGCATGTGCATCAAGACTCATTAAATGAATGGCAAGGGATTCAATTTTACTCTACGCCTTCGACCTGCGTGCAATTTAAACCACATAGCCAGCACTTTGCGCTTGGGCCTGAGGCACCGGGTTACCGTGTGTTACATTTGAATGCAGATGGCAGTTTTAGCACCCAAGTGCATCGGGTTGAGCATGTCACACAACAAATAAATTTTGAAATTTCAGGTTATTAACTTTCCATTTTATTTTTTTTGCTTTACTTTATGCCTTCAACGAAAAAATGCGATAACACATCCAAACATCAAAGACTATCCATAATCAAAAAAAGTCTATATGATGACGTCCCCCGAAGAGAGAATTCTTTCTGAGGGAGTGGATAAAAACACTTGCATATCACCATATTTTTCGCGTATGAATCTTACGCATATGATGAGGAATGCCCTACATGGCGAATGACAACCAAAATCAAGTCTTGGACGAACAAACAGATCTTGTAGAAGAAAAAGCTACAAAACGCGTGCGTAAGGCAAAGCCAAAGGCTTTAGAGGGTGGTTCTACAGCTAGCTTATTTGGTATTGCACCTTATCAGCCGAAAAAGAATGAAGAATACATGTCTGAAGGACAACTCGAACATTTCCGTCAAATTTTAATGGCGTGGAAAGAAGAGTTAATGTCAGAAGTAGATCGTACACTCAACACCATGCAAGACGAAAATACCGCTTTGCCTGATGTGAATGACCGCGCGACACAAGAAGAAGAATTTGCGATTGAATTACGTACCCGTGACCGTGAACGTAAATTGATTCGTAAAATTGAACAATCCATTGAAGCGATTAAAAACGATGACTATGGTTTCTGTGAAACTTGTGGTATCGAAATTGGTCTGCGTCGTTTAGAAGCACGCCCAACGGCAACGTTATGTATTGACTGCAAAACTTTGGCAGAGATCAAAGAGAAGCAAAATAACGGTTAATTGTGACTGTTGAAAATTCTTTAGCGGAGCATGCTCCCCATGCGCAGCAGCGAGATCATATTTCGCTGACGCGCTACTCAGGTCGGTTTGCGCCATCGCCAACCGGCCCTTTGCATTTTGGCTCTCTCATTACTGCCGTTGCCAGTTATTGCGATGCCAAAGCCCAGCACGGCACTTGGCTGGTACGTATTGAAGATACTGACATCCCACGCATTTACCCTGGCAGTGAAAATCATATCTTGCGTTGTATTGATGCCTTTCAATTTGAGCCGGATGCCGAAATTATTTTCCAGAAAGATCGCCTCGATCTCTATGCAGCCGTGTTGCAACAATTGCAGCAACGCGACTTGGTCTATGCCTGTCAATGCACCCGCAAAATGCTTGGCTCCAATCATATTTATGCAGGGACTTGCCGCAATTTAGGTTTAGATTTTGCCAATCAAGCGATTCGAGTCAAAGTCACAGACCAAGAGATTTGCTTTCAAGACCGCCTGCAAGACAAACAATGTTCCAACCTTGCGCAGGACTTGGGCGATTTTGTCCTAAAACGGCGTGATGGCATTATCAATTATCAACTGGCAGTGGTGGTGGATGATTATTTGCAAGGCATTACCCATGTGGTTCGCGGCGCAGATTTACTCGACAACACCGCACGGCAAATCTATTTGGGGCAACTGTTAGGCTACCCTAAACTCAGCTACACGCACCTGCCTTTAGCCATGAATGCACAAGGGCAAAAACTGTCTAAACAGAACTTGGCACAAGCTTTAGATTTAGCCCAAGCACCGAAGCTGCTACAAGCCGCTTTAACTGCCTTAAATCAAGCCACTGTCGAATTAGACACCCCTGCACGCATGCTTACGCAAGCCATTCAGCAATGGGATCTTTCACGTATTCCTGCAGGCACAGCTTTACACGGCTATTATTTATAAAATTTAAAATTCAGTTATGCTCAAATTGAAATGGATCATTTGAGGTTGTGTCATGTTTTTTATTTTTGGTGTTGGACCGAAAACCAAAGTGGTCGAGAAAAGTCAATTTAGCTGCCCCGTTTGCCGCACTCGCAGTAGCTATGAACTCAGACAGCAACGACAATATTTTTCCTTATTTTTTATTCCCTTGTTTCCTATGTCTAAACAAAAAAATACTACAGTCAAGTGCTTACACTGCGGAACAGTCATGCCAAGCATGGTCTTGCACCATGCTCAGCCAGAAGCGAAATAGAAGGATAAATTCTAGAAGCTGGATTCTTCACGGCTAGGGTTAATCTCATGCGTGCTGGCTTCAATTTTCAGAATCAAACTCACCATCACTGCACACATAATTAACGATGAACCACCATAACTAATAAAAGGTAGAGTCAAACCTTTGGTAGGCAACATACCCATATTCATGCCTGCATTCACCATAATCTGTAATAAGAAGATAATGCTGATGCCATAAGCCAAATATCCTGCACGTAAGTACTGGTTTTTCAGGGCGCGATGACCAATTTTAATGCAGGCAATCAGCATAGCAAAAGACAAGCTCAACACCACAAAAATGCCTAAAAAGCCAAACTCTTCACCTAAGACAGCCAACATAAAGTCCGTATGTGCTTCAGGTAAATAGGACATTTTCTGGATACTATGCCCCAAGCCTACGCCTGCCCATTCACCGCGTCCAAATGCCATTAAGGCGTTAGACAACTGATAACCGACACCCAAAGGGTCATTCCACGGGTTTGAGAACGACATTAAACGCTCAAAACGATAAGGCTCAAATACCACCAAAAACACAAAGGCGGCAATAATCGCGCCAAAGGCAATACCAAACTGAATTAATGGCGCACCAGCTAAAAAGAAGACCCCTAACATGGTCAAGGCAATCACCACGGTCGCCCCCAAGTCAGGCTCTGCAATCACCAAACCTACCGTGACTGCCATAATCACTGCAAGACGGATCAGACCTTTAATGTTATTACGCACTTCTTCGGCACGGCGCACCACATAGTCAGCGGTAAAAATGGCCATCATCACTTTAGCGACTTCGGAAGCTTGCAGGGTAAAACCTGCGACCCGAATCCAGCGTTTAGAACCATTGACTTCAGTACCCACCAGCAACACTGCAGCCAACAAGGCAATGGTCACAATCCACAGAAAGAAGGTGTTGTTAAACCAGGTATTCAGCGGCACTCTATAGGCAATCACGGCAGCGATTAATGCCACCACAATAGAAATGCCATGACGCAATACATAGTGAAAGGCATTTTCATGCATGCGCTCGGCATAAGGCATAGAAGCCGATGCCACCATGATTGAACCAATACATAACAGCGCCAGTACGCTAAAAATCAGTACATTGCGTACATTCACTTCCGCTGGCAGTTTGGGTAACCAGCGCTCATAGACCTGATTGAGTTTATTGATTGTTGTCTGAGCAAAGCCAGCCATATCTCACACCTTATTGTTGTTATACCAGTGCGTTGACATAAGCAACGAACTTGTGACCACGTTCTGGATAGCCCGAGAACATATCAAAACTTGCACATGCAGGTGACAATAACACCACATCATGCGCTTGTGTATGTTGTTGGCAGATTTCAACTGCTTGTTGCAAGGTATCTGCAGTTAAGAGTTGGGTTGTTCCCGCAACTGCTGTTTCAATTTTCGTAGCATCCTCACCAATCAACACTGCCAGTTTGGCATATTGTTGCAATGATTGGCGTAGCGCAGTGAAGTCCTGCCCTTTGCCTTGCCCACCTAAAATAATCGCAACCTTACCGCCTTGTGCCTGAATTGCTGCACCCAAGCCATCTAAAGCTGCCAAAGTTGCACCGATGTTGGTTCCTTTGGAGTCATTATAATAACGCACCCCATGTAATTCTTTGACGAATTCACAACGATGCTCCAAACCTTTAAAGGTTTTCAGCGTTTCCAGCATGCTGTGCATAGATAAACCAATGGCTTCACCCAATGCCAAACACGCTAATGCATTAGCAATATTGTGTGTGCCTTGAATATACATCTCGGTGCTTTTTAATAAACGCTCACGCCCACGTGCCAACCACATGCTGCCATCATCATCTTTTAATAAGCCGTATTGGTTTAGGTCAGGCGCATTTAAGCCAAAACTTTGCATAGGAGTCTGATCTGGCACCAACGGACGACTCAAAGCATCATCACGGTTAAACACCACTTTTTTCACACCCTGAAAAATACGATGTTTGGCGGTGTGATAACCGAACATATCGCCATGACGGTCTAAATGGTCTTCACTCATGTTCAGCACTACCGCCACTTCTGCATTTAAATTCGAGGTGGTTTCTAGCTGAAAACTGGAGAGTTCTAAAATATACAGTTCAGGATCATCTTTAATCAAATCCAGCGCAGGGCGTCCCAAATTTCCACCTACCGCGACTTTTTTACCTGCCTGCTCTGCCATTAAACCAATCAGTGTGGTAACGGTACTTTTCGCATTAGACCCTGTAATTGCCACAATAGGTTTGTCGGTCGCACGACGTAAAATCTGAATTTCACTCACCACAGGAATGCCCTGCGCCATCGCAGCCTGAATTTCAGGGAGTTTTGGATCTAAACCTGGGCTAATCACAATTTCTTCCGCAGACAGCAATAAATCCTGATCAAACTGACCAAAACGGGTTTCTACTTCGGCAGGAATTTGGTCATGCCCTGGAGGTGTGGGGCGAGAATCTGTCACAGCAACGCGGTAACCCTGATGATGTAAAAAATTAACGGCTGCAACACCAGAAATACCAAGTCCTGCAACGACTTTTAATCCACCACGTTGTATTAACATTTTTGCCCCATTTTGTGCGCTAATTTTGAAACAGACAAAATAGTAGCACTTTGCTGTTTTGAATGCTTTTTCTGTTTGCAGTTCCTGCAGTTTTTTTGTGTCAGTGCGTAAAAAAACCGTCATATTGCAGACGGTTTTTAAAAAGAATATTGCTAAAGTGAATAAACAAGCCTATTTCCACTTCACCGCTTGAACTTCAACTTGCTTTTCTGCGGGTTGATCTTGAGAATCACAACCACAACTGCCGCCACAGCCTGCCGCGGCTGCAGGTTTTAGCCATTTGGCCAAGCCATGCCAGCCTTTTTCAGTACAGAAATTGGAGAGTTTTAGAAAAACTGCGCCAGAAGTCTTGGGAAAGACTTTTTTAAAGACTACTACAGCACTCCACAGTACCAATGCAGCAACAATTAAAATTTCAACCATGTTCATCTACTCCTGTAGGTCAGGCATGTGCCTTAACCCAACAAATACGATGCCGTTTGATAAGTCAGGAATGACATGAAATAAGCCAAACCAAATAGATAGCAGGTCATAATACTGACCGTACGCCATGATCCTGTTTCGCGTTTTACCGTTGCTAAAGTTGCCAAACAATGCGGTGCATAAATAAACCACACCAATAACGATAAACCCGTTGCCAATGACCAGCCCAGTTCACCACCACCACTAATTAAAGCAGCCAAACCTTGGGACATGGCATCTTCATCCACTGCAGATAAGGCATAGACTGTGCCTAATGCAGCCACCACCACTTCACGCGCTGCCATCGCAGGAATCAAGGCAATCACGATCTGCCAGTTAAAGCCCACAGGAGCAAAAATTGGCTGTAATACATGCCCCAGCATCCCTGCAAAACTATAGTCAATTGCAGGCATGGTCGCGCCTTCAGGCGGCTGCGGGAACGTACACAAGAACCACAATAAAATCGACAGTGCAAAAATAATGCCACCGACACGCTTTAAGAAAATTTTGGCGCGATCTAGCAAACCAATCCAAACACTTTTTAGGTCTGGAAAACGGTAACTTGGTAGCTCCATCAACAAGACATGCTCAGATTTATCTTTTTGCAAAAATTTAAGCACAAAAGATACGCCCAAGGCACTCACAATGCCTGCCATATACAGACCGAACAAGACCAGACCTTGTAAATTAAACATGCCCCATACGGTTTGATTGGGAATGAATGCTGCGATGAGTAAGGCATATACAGGCAAGCGCGCAGAACAAGTCATTAACGGCGCAACCATAATCGTGGTTAAACGATCACGTGGGTCAGCAATACTACGTGTTGCCATAATGCCCGGCACTGCACAGGCAAAACTAGACAGCAATGGAATAAAGGCACGACCACTCAAACCTGCGCTAAACATCAGCTTATCGAGCAAGAATGCGGCACGTGGCAAATAACCCGATTCCTCTAAAATTAAAATAAACAGGAACAGAATTAAAATTTGCGGCAAGAACACCACCACACCGCCTGCGCCCGCAATAATGCCATCCACAATCAAGCTGTTCAGCAAGGGATGGCTAATGTTTTCGCCAATCACTTCACCTAGCCAGCCAAATAAACTTTCGATGCCATCCATAAACGGTGCAGCCCAAGCAAATACCGCTTGGAAGACAACAAACATCATCACCGCAAGGCTGACTAAACCGAATACAGGATGTAAAAAAATTTTATCGAGGAAGTCGGAGCGTTTGTCTTCTTGATCTACAAAGTGCACCACATCATGCAAAATGGTTTGAATCCGTTGATGCTGACTGCCTGTTAAGCCTGTCAATTCTGTCTGCGGAACAGCAAATTTACCCTGATCTAAGGCATGCATTAAGTTTTGAATACCTGAATCACGCACTGCCACGGTTTCCACCACAGGTACACCCAAACGCTCAGACAATTTTTGCGTGTTGATTTGCATGCCACGACGACGCGCCTCATCCATCATGTTGAGTACCAACAAAATCGGACGACCCAGTGCAATCATTTCCAAAACCAAGCCCAAATGCAATTTCAGGTTGGTGGTATCCACGACACAAAGAAAGGCATCTTGCTGACCTTCTTCGTCTATTTTGCCTTGTACAACATCTCGAGTAATAGCTTCGTCGGGACTGGTGGCTTCTAAACTATAGGTTCCAGGCAAATCCAGCACCCGCACCGCCTGCCCTGAAGGCAAGGTAAATTGCCCGACTTTACGCTCTACGGTCACGCCTGCGTAGTTGCCGACTTTTTGACGTGTCCCTGTCAAATGGTTAAATAAAGATGTTTTACCGCAGTTTGGATTCCCTACAAGTGCGATACGTAAGGCATCGCTCATGCAGACACCCCTTGTTCAATTTCAATGCGTTCAGCTTCTACTTTGCGCAAAGCAAAACGGGTAAATCCCACTTGAATCAAGATTGGATCACCACCAAAAATACCTTTGGTAATCACCTGCACCTGCGTACCCGGCACAAAACCCAGTGTTTCTAAGCGGTTTGCCACTAAGTCACTAAGGGATGTTCCACCATCGGCAGTACGTAATACCTGACGGATGATGGCTGTTTGTTTTGCTTTAAGTTCTGACAAACGCACCGTGAAATTCCTATACCATTTTGCACATTATAACATGCAAATGAGAACAATTAACAAATAAGGTCGACTTACATTTAAATGCTTTATATCACATCGACAGCCTTGCTGAATTGGATTAGAGTAGAAAATAACGCTGTTTATTATCGAATTTCTCAATTAATTTTGTGATTTCGTCTGTGATTCCTATGCTGAACAAAAAACCTCGTATTCCTGCTGCAATACAGATTCCAGAAGCTTTGAGCTTTTTGGAAGGCTATCGCAACGATTTAATCGCACAAAGTGTCAGCCCGCATACCCGCAATGCCTATCTGTCCGATTTAATTCAATGCAGCGACTATGTCAGCAAACCCATGCCTGAATGGAATCATGACGATATTTCAGATGTACTCATCGAACTCACCAAACAACAAAAAAGCCCCCGCTCTATTGCGCGCTGTCTGTCTGCACTACGTTCTTTTTATAAGTTTTTAAGAGAGCACAAACTGCGCTCTGACAACCCTGTTGCTGCGCATAAAACCCCAAAATTAGGTCGTGCCTTACCCAAAGATTTATCTGAAGCCGATGTTGAAGCTTTAATTCACGCCCCCGACATCAACACTGCACTCGGATTACGGGATCGTGCCATGCTTGAAGTCTTATATGCTTGCGGTTTGCGAGTGACGGAGTTGCTGAATTTACGCTTAGAGTTGATCAACCTGAAACAAGGCTATTTACGAATTGTAGGTAAAGGCAATAAAGAGCGTTTGGTGCCTATGGGGCAAGTCGCTTGTGAGTGGATAGAAAAATATTTAACCGAGTCGCGTCCGCAACTGTATAAAAGTGCCACCGATTATCTATTTTTAACGGTGCATGGCGGCATTATGAGCCGACAAAATTTTTGGTATGCCATTAAACGCTATGCCCTGCAAGCAGGCATTCAAGCCGAGTTATCGCCACACACGTTAAGACATGCCTTTGCCACACACTTACTCAATCATGGGGCAGATTTACGCGTGGTACAAATGCTGCTCGGGCACAGTGATTTATCCACCACACAAATCTACACCCACGTCGCACAAATCCGTATGCAGCAATTGCATGCCCAGCATCATCCACGGGCTTAAAAAAACAAAACGACGTAGAAGCATAGGGTCTGTTGACACTTCATCTATGAACGTAAGCCATTTATGAAATGGCAACAGACCCTAACGATCACGAATATTTTTTGTTATGCTAACGCTCTATTTTTTATGCCAACAAGAAAGGGTTGTTTATGACATTTACCCGCTCGACACTTTTGATTGCCTGTTCACTGGCAAGTGCTTTTGCAATCACCGCATGTTCAAATGCAAACAATGAAGATAAAAAGCAAACCACACTCACCGCCAGTGCGCCTGCAACGGGTGAAGCATCAACCCTGATTGAACGCAATGCACAACAGCGTTTAAGTACAACCTTGCAGCAACATTTTAAAACTGCAGGTATCAACGCCAAAATTACCGACATTAAAGCCACGGAAGTCCCAAATTTATTTTGGGTGAGTCTTGAAGGCATGTCATCGGTCTATGCCACCAGTGATGGCAAATACATTATTCAGGGCGATGTGATCCGTTTAGGTGACAAAGAACTACATAACGTCAGTGAAAACCTGCAAGCAGGCGTGAACAAGAAAATTTTTGCTGAATTAAAACAGGAAGATTTATTGGTATTCCCTGCCAAAGGCAAAACCAAACACGTCATTTATGTATTTACCGATGTCAGCTGTCCATATTGCCATCGTCTACATGAACAAATGGATGAAATGAATGGTAAAGGCATTGAAGTCCGTTACATTGCTTGGCCGCGTGGTGAACAGCACATGCCTGCTATGGAAGCAATTTGGTGTAGTGAAGATCGTCACGCTGCCTTTAATCAGGTCATGAATGGCGCACAAATTGCACCTGCCAACTGTAAAAACCCTGTTCGTGCTCAGTATCAATTGGGCTTAAATATGGGCGTCAATGGCACACCTGCGATTTATAATGCCGAAGGCGTATATTTAGGCGGCTATCTGTCTACCGCTGAATTGATCAAGCGCTTAGACAAATAAAAATAGCGGATCTGTGGATGCTGCATCATCCCAATACACCAAGACGTAGCATCTATGAAGCCAATATAAATAACGATTTTTTATGCGTTATTTTACTTTTTTTTATACTGTGAAGATAAGTGAGATCTGCCCTAGAGTCAGCGCGTTTTTTTAGCTATGATCTAGGCTTGCTTAAAGTTATTAAAATATGGAGTGTGACGTGAAACCAGTTCGTCTGGCAATCCTCGGTCTTGGTACTGTGGGTGGTGGTGCCCTTAAACTATTAAAAGAAAATGCTGCTGAGATTAGACGTCGCACCGGTCGTGAAATTGAAATCACTTATGTGGGAACACGTCGTCCGCGTCCTGACCTAAACTTGCCTGAATCGGTCAAGCAAAGCTCCGACTTGATGGACATTGTCCGTCAACCCGATGTAGACGTGGTGGTTGAAGTGATGGGCGGTATTCACCCTGCTTATGACGTGATCATGGAAGCCATGAAGCACGGCAAACAAGTAGTGACAGCCAACAAAGCCCTACTTGCAGAACACGGCAATGAGCTATTTAAAGCAGCTGAAGACAATGCCGTACAAATTGCCTATGAAGCTGCGGTTGCAGGTGGTATTCCAATTATTAAAGTCATCCGTGAAGGTTTGGCTGCCAACAAAATTGAATGGTTGGCAGGCATCATCAACGGTACAGGCAACTTCATTTTAAGTGAAATGCGTGAAAAAGGTCGTGCATTTGAAGACGTACTGAAAGAAGCACAAGAATTAGGCTATGCCGAAGCCGATCCGACTTTTGACGTCGAAGGTATTGATGCTGCACACAAACTGACTATTTTGGCTTCATGTGCATTTGGTATTCCACTACAGTTTGACAAAGTCTTTACCGAAGGTATTGGCAAAGTGACCGCACAAGATGTGAAATATGCCGAAGAACTCGGTTTCCGCATCAAACACTTGGGGATTGCCCGTCGTACCGATAAAGGTATTGAATTGCGTGTTCACCCAACTTTAATTCCTGAAGAAGAATTGATTGCCAATGTTAATGGCGTGAAAAACGCGGTCTTGGTACAAGCCAATGCGGTTGGTCCAACGCTCTATTATGGCGCAGGTGCAGGTGCAGGCCCAACAGCCTCTGCAGTAGTTGCAGATGTTGTTGATATTGTCCGTGACATTTCTTATACCGAAGATGGCGCAGGTACAATTCCGCAATTGGCATTTGAAGCCTTAACCGACTTGCCAATTTTAAGCCGTGAAGAAATGACCACGGGTTACTACATTCGCATTAATGCCGAAGACCAAACTGGCGTACTTGCTGATGTGACCACTATTTTAAGCCGCGCGGGAATCAGTATTGATGCCATCATGCAGCAATCACGCTTAAAAGACCTTATTCCTATCGTGATTCTGACTGACCCAGTCCTAGAATCAAAAATGGATGAAGCGTTACAACAAATTCAAGCATTGCCAACCATTCATGGCGAAATTGTACGAATTCGTTTAGAATCGCTTGATAATTAATCGGGTGGAGGGGAGTATTTCCCCTTGCCAAGCTCTACACACAATTGGAACATCATCATGTCGAATGCCAATCGTTATACTGGTTTAGTTGACCGTTATCGTGACCGTTTACCAGTGTCTGCAACCACACGTGCAATCTCTCTAGGCGAAGGAAACACGCCACTGATTAAGCTTGAGAATATTCCACGCATTATTGGTAAAGATGTTGAAATTTATGTGAAGTATGAAGGCTTAAACCCGACAGGTTCATTTAAAGACCGTGGTATGACCATGGCAGTTACTAAAGCAGTTGAAGAAGGTTCAAAAGCCATTATCTGTGCATCTACAGGTAATACTTCTGCTGCTGCTGCTGCCTATGCTGCACGTGCAGGCATCAAAGCATTCGTTTTAATTCCTGAAGGCAAAATTGCCATGGGTAAAATGGCACAAGCGATGATGTACGGTGCCATCACCATGCAAATCCGCGGTAACTTTGACGATGGTATGCGTCTAGTTAAAGAAGTTGCTGACCAAGCACCTGTGACCATTGTGAACTCGATCAACCCTTACCGCCTACAAGGTCAAAAGACCATTGCGTATGAAATTGTAGATGAGTTAGGTCGTGCACCAGATTACCACTGCTTACCTGTAGGTAACGCAGGCAACATTACTGCACACTGGATGGGTTATACCGAAGCGGTTGCCAACCAATCTGCCGATCAATTCGAGCAAGTGGTCTATGACGCAGCAACGGACAAATTCACAGGTCCAAACCCTGAAGGCCGCCCAATCATGGTGGGTTATCAAGCGTCTGGCGCTGCACCATTCTTACGTGGTGCGCCTGTAGAAAACCCTGAAACTGTTGCAACTGCAATTCGTATTGGTAACCCACAAAGCTGGAACCATGCCAAAGCCGTTGTACGCGATTCAGAAGGTTGGTTTGATGAGCTAACTGATGCTGAAATCTTAGAAGCACAACGCATGCTTTCAATGTATGAAGGCGTATTTGTTGAGCCTGCATCTGCTGCGTCTATTGGTGGTGCAATGCGCGACATCAAAGCAGGTAAAATCAAAGAAGGTTCTGTGATTGTATGTACCGTAACAGGTAACGGTCTGAAAGATCCTGACACTGCAATGAAACAATGTGCAGATGCGGTGATGCTCTCTATTGATGCTACAATGCAACAAGTAAAAGACTCTATCCTTTCAAACATGTAAGTTTTGAATCGTGATCAAAAAAACCTGCATTAGCAGGTTTTTTTGTATTTGGAATCATGCAACTTTAACGGAAGTTGAGTCATACGATTGATAACTCAACGCTCCAAGCTGAATGTGCTCTTAAATACGTTTAGGTAACTGGCTTGCCCAACTCATTAAGCGAGTTGCATCATTGGTACGTGCTTGTGAAGTATCTGCACCCAAAAGCACCACCACTGCAGGACGGTTATTCAAAGTGGTATGCATCACCACACAACGCCCTGCTTCATTGATATAGCCTGTTTTAGACAGATTAATATTCCAACCACCATTACGTACCAGTGCATTGGTATTGTTAGATTTTAAAACACGATAACCCAAGTTAAAGTCATAGGTTGGCGTGGTTGAGAATTGGCGAATCAAACCATATTGCGAAGCGGTGCTGACCAAAATACCCAAATCACGCGCAGAAGATACATTACGTGGGTCTAAGCCTGTTGCTTCGGTAAAACGGGTAGAATGCATGCCCAATTCACGCGCTTTAGCATTCATTGCGGCTACAAAGGCATTTTTCCCACCTGGATAAGTACGTGCCAACGCTGCTGCTGCAGGATTTTCAGATTTCATTAATGCAAACAGTAACGCTTCGGCACGGTTTAACTTGTCGCCCACACGCAAAGTTGAGCTTGAGTTTTTACCTGCTGCACCTGCAAAATCAATCGATTGCAAAGTGATTTGTTCAGACATATTCAAACGTGCATCAGAAGTCACCACGGCAGTCATCACCTTGGTCACAGATGCAATAGGTAATGCCACATTGGTATTTTTGCTATACAGCACTTCACCTGTTTGCGCATCCATCACCAAAGCCGCACGTGCATTAACTGATGGTTGGTTGCTATAAGCAGAGGTATCTAAAATACGGACTGTTTTAGGCGCAGTGGAAGCAGGTGCAACACCATTGCTACTACGCACTGTAGTGGTAATTTTCGTTGAACCTGGCGGAGTAGGTTCAGCAACATAGCTCTCTGGCGCAGCCTGAGCGCTCGCACTGGTACTTTCCAGATCACCATTTAAGAATTGATCGGCTTGCTCCGAAGACCAACTTAAGGTCGCCTGACCGTCGCTCCCAGAGGAAGGATTGATGACAAGTTCAGCAAAACTGACAGAACTTAGGCTGAACATCATAGATGCGACCAGCACATGCATGAACGACTTCTTAGAATTTTTCACGACTGCTTACTCAACTCAGGGAGGTAAGATACATTTGCGTATTACCTCAAATATGCCTTACATTTAAAAATACAACAATGAATCGTTTTTGACACCATATTGTGCAGAACTTTTCATTCTAGATTAAGAATAGCATTGCTAATTTTGTCGTTTCATTGCAAGCTAATTTTGCTTTATGTAACAAAAAAGATGATTTTTTCAAAGGGAGAGTGTAGGTGATCACAGTTTTAGTAGTCGACGATCATGAATTGGTACGTACTGGGATTTGCCGTATGCTCGAAGACCATGCCGATGTGCAGGTGATTGGACAAGCTGAATCGGGTGAAGAAGCGATTACCTTAGTGCGTCAGCATCATCCCAATGTGGTGTTGTTAGATGTGAACATGCCTGGGATTGGAGGCGTAGAAACCACACGTCGTCTATTGCAAACTGCACCAGACACTAAGGTCTTGGCGGTGAGTGGTTTGGCAGAAGAACCCTACCCTTCTTTATTGCTGAAAGCAGGTGCAAAAGGCTATATCACCAAAGGCGCACCTGTCAGTGAAATGGTACGTGCCATTAAAAAAGTCATGCAGGGCGGTAAATACTTCAGTGCCGACATTGCCGAACAACTGGCAAGTTCATACTTATCTGACACACAACAATCGCCTTTTGATAGTCTTTCAGAACGTGAAATGCAAGTGGCGATGATGGTGGTGAATTGTATTAGCGCACAGGAAATTGCCGATAAGTTGTTTGTCAGTGTAAAAACCGTAAATACCTATCGTTACCGTATTTTTGAAAAATTAAATATTGATAGTGATGTCAAACTGACTCACCTTGCCATTCGTTATGGACTGATTAAACCCTAAATTTTCAACGCTGTTGATGCACAAATAAGACCTTTACGATATGCCAGATTTAAAACAACATTCTGAGTTAAATCAGTATCATCTTGGCATGTGGTATGGTACTTACCGACTGCTGATTGCCTTTTGTTTGCTGCTGATTACCCTGCTCACCTTTCAGCAGCTTGGCACACAATATCAGCACCCGGGTTTATATCTGTATACCTTGGTCTGCTATTTTATTTTTAGCTGCCTGCAACTGATCAGCTATAAATATATTCCTTTTAAAAGCACGCAACAACTGACCCTGTTTTTTGCAGTCGATATTATCGCGCTCAGTAGCCTGACTTTTGCCAGCGATGGCCCTAATTTATATTTAAGTCTGCTGTTTGCGATCACGATTTTTGCAGCATCACTCTTGCTGCAAAAGCGTAAAGCCTTAGCCATTACCCTCATCGCGATGATTATGGTGATTTACCAACACTTTGTTGGGAGTTTGCTGGACTTTTCATCGCTAAATAATATTGGTCAAAGTGCGCTATTGGCATTTTTATTTTGGGTGGTTTATGGCAGTGGACGTATTGCAGTACGGCGTTTCCAAATTTTAGAAAATCTAAATTTTTCGCAATCTTTGGAATTAAACCGCCTACAAAATATCAACCGTTATATTTTAGAACAAACCGAAATGGGCTATTTGGTTTTAGATGAAAATTGCTATGTCGTCCTCAGCAACCCTGCAGCCTGTCATCTGTTGGGGATTCATCCTAAATATGCGCACGCGACCTATCCATTGTATAAAATTCAGCCCGATTTATTTGATCTGTTCAAATTTGATCAATTGCAAGATGGAGAAAAATTTCAATTCGAGTCGCAACTAAGTCATTTTCATGTGCATATTCAGGTACAAAAACTCAAAGTGCCACATCAAACGCTGACTTTATTGGCGCTGCAGGATGGACGTAAAATCAATCAGCAAGTCCAGCAACTCAAATTAGCCGCCTTAGGACAACTCTCTGCCAGTATTGCGCACGAAATTCGCAACCCGTTGGCAGCCATTGTACAAGCCAACAATTTATTTACAGGCAGTGATGCTGCACAGCAACAATTGCTGTCGGACATGATCAGCAAACAAGCGACACGGATTGATAAGATTATTCACGACACGCTGAGTATGGTCAAAAATAAACAAACCACGCCTGTCGCGATTCAGCTCAATCAATTTTTGCCACAATTCATTCAGGAAGATTTACCTGATGCAGCGAGTCAAATTCAGCTTACACTGACCGAACCACTGAGCATCCAGTTTGATGAATCACAGTTTCGCCAAGTGCTGATTAACCTGATTCGTAACGCCATTCGACACAATGCTGCACAGCAGCCCATTGAGATTACGGTCTACCCGCAAACAACTTATATTTATATTGATGTGCGGGATTTTGGTGCAGGTGTCGCCAGTCAAGATCTCCTCTATCTGTTCCAGCCATTTTTCAGTACCGAAATCAATGGAACTGGTTTAGGATTGTATCTATCGCATAGTTTTTGCGAGGCGAATCAAGCCAAGCTGAGCTATGTAGAACAAGAACAAGGCGCATGTTTCAGGATGAAATGTCTACGTGCCATTGAATAAACGCGATTGATATTGGATCAATCTTGTTGCTGTGGTTTTGATTTAATTTTGTGTGGTTTTGGGGAAAATATGCACGCTGTTCAACCTTTGGTTTTATTGGTCGATGACGAAGAAGACCTTTGTACCCTCATGCAGATGACTTTGGCACGTATGGGGATTCAAACCCATGTCGCGTATCGTTTAGCACAAGCCAAGCAATTATTGGCAGAACATCAGTACGATGCTTGCTTAACCGACTTAAACCTGCCCGATGGCAATGGCTTGCAACTGGTTGAATGGATTTCCGAACAATATCCGAATGTACCTGTTGCCGTATTGACCGCCTACGGCAATATGGATATTGCGATTGCTGCTTTAAAAGCAGGTGCATTTGACTTTGTCAGCAAGCCTGTCAATCAAATACATTTACAGCAACTCCTTGAAAAAGCACTGAATAAACCTTTCGACACCACCGATCATCACAGCCAAGATCAGCTTGAATATAAAATGTTGATTGGGCAGTCTTTGCCTATTCAACAATTGCGCAGCACCATCAAAAAAATTGCGCGCTCGCAAGCGCCTGTATTTATTACAGGCGAATCGGGTACGGGGAAAGAAGTTGTCGCCAATTTGGTTCACCGTTTAAGTAACCGCAACGAAGGACCATTTATTGCAATTAACTGTGGTGCAATCCCCACCGAACTCATGGAAAGCGAGCTATTTGGACACAAAAAAGGTAGCTTTACAGGAGCGACTCAAGACAAACAAGGTCTGATTCAATCTGCACATGGTGGCAGCTTATTTTTAGATGAAATTGCCGAACTGCCACTGAGCATGCAAGTCAAACTGCTGCGTGCCGTTCAGGAAAAGCGCATCCGTCCTGTGGGTTCAGATAGTGAAATTGATGTCGATTTTCGTGTGATCAGCGCCAGTCATCAGGACTTAGAAAGTTTGGTTCAGCAAGGACGTTTCCGTCAGGATTTATTCTTCCGTATTCACGTGATGGATTTGGTCTTGCCTGCCTTGCGTGAACGTGGACAAGATATTCTGTTATTGGCAGACCACTTCATTCAAAAAGTTGCACAAGAATGGGACATTCCTGCCAAACAACTGACACCTCGTGCCCAGCAATTTTTATTAGAACAGTACTATCCGGGTAATGTGCGTGAGTTACGCAATATTATTGAACGTGCCATTACCCTGAGTGATGATGATGTTATTGATCTCAAACACTTACAAACCGCACCCTTGCGCCAATTCAGTATGAGCAATACAGCAACCACTGAATCACAACCTACAGCAGAAACACCACAGCAGATCGTGACAGATGTATTGCTGACAGGACGCAAACTGCCTGAAGAAGGTTTAGAAGCCTACTTGGAAAAAGTAGAAAAAGACATTTTACTGAATGCGCTGCACCTGACCCACTGGAACCGTACGTTGGCAGCAAAAAAATTGGGCATGTCTTTCCGTTCTTTGCGCTATCGTCTGAAAAAGTTTGGATTAGATACTGAAGATGAGTAAACGCTAAACAATGAAGACTGTCTAAAAATACGTGTTACTCAGATGAGACTTAACGGCGGCTCAGCAGTAAATCTGCCACATGCTCAAGATAAGCCTCTTCTTTCATTTCAGGACTTTGAATATATTGCTGATTCGGCTGAATCCCAACCCCTTCAATCATTTGCTCGCGTGGGGTGTAATAATGCGAAACCGTCATTTGTAAGGCAGCACCATCGCTAAGTGGGAACAGCTTTTGCACCACCCCCTTGCCATAACTTTTTTCGCCCATCACCCAAGCGCGTGAATGGTCTTTTAAAGCACCGGTAAAGACTTCTGCCGCAGATGCAGAGCGATGATTAATCAGTACTCCGACTTTTAAATTTTGAAATTCAAAGCTAGGTAACGCCTGAAATTGTTGATCGCCTTCAGAACGACTTTTGGTCGATACAATCACACCCTGATTTAAAAATAAATCGGCAGATTCCACCGCAGCAGACAGTAAGCCTCCTGGGTTATTACGCAGATCAATCAATACGGCTTTTAAGCGTGGCGTGCTATGTTCTTCAATTAAGCGTTTAATTTCATTGGCGGTGTCTTGCTGAAACACACGTACTTTTAACAACAAGACCTGATTAGAAAGCATCTGCGCCTGAATATCGGTTTCTACTTTTTTGTTGCGTACCAACATAATTTCAGGCTGATTGGCTGCACGTTGTACGCTTACAGTCGATCCCACTGAGCCTGTGAGCAGGTTATTGACCTGATCTGCACTCAGCTTTTTCAGTTCTTGGTTATCAATTTTAAATAGGCTGTCGCCATTCTTCAGCCCTTGTTTAGCCGAGTCGGCATTGGCACTTAAATTTTGAATGACCCAATGTTGCTGGGCAGCGTCATAGCGCAAAGTAAAATCAACCGAGGCCAAGTCGCCTTCGGTATATTGTAAAAGTTGTTTATATTCTTCAGCAGTTAAATAGCGTGAATAACGGTCTAAACCGCTCACCAAGCCACGAATGGCTTGCTGAAACAAGGCATCATCACTTTTTTCAGTCACATAGTTGTCTTTGACAATGCCATAGATTTGTACAAATTCCTGTATCGACTCTACAGGCACATCGACATAGTCCTGTTGTAGTGTAGGGCCATCTAACTCCCAATCTGGCGCAGCCCAAACACTCGAATGACTGGCACACAACACGCTTGCCAACACAACCGCATAAATTTTGTGAGCCGTCATTCCATCATCTACCTGTCTCGAGGGTTATGCCTGTAAGCGAATTAAGTTGCGACCTTGCATATCTGCTGGCACTGGCAATTGCATCAAATTCAATAAAGTTGGTGCAACATCTGCCAACACACCTCCTTCCAAAATGGTGGCCTGAGTTGGGCCTACATAAATGAATGGCACCAATTCAGTGGTGTGCTGAGTATGTACCTGACCACTGTCATAGTCTTGCATTTGCTCGACGTTACCATGATCAGCTGTAATAATCATGTGACCTTGTTTCGCCATCACCGCTTCATAAACGCGACCTAAGCAGGTATCTACCGCTTCAACTGCTTTGACAGCTGCATCAAACACACCAGTATGACCGACCATATCGCCATTGGCATAGTTCACCACCAACAAGTCATATTCACCTGAGTTAATGGCTGCAACCAGTTCATCAGTCACTTCATAAGCGCTCATTTCAGGTTTTAAGTCATAGGTTGCTACATTTGGCGATGGGATCAGGATGCGTTTTTCACCCGGATATTCATCTTCACGGCCACCACTAAAGAAGAACGTCACGTGTGCGTATTTTTCAGTTTCAGCAATACGCAATTGCGTTTTGCCCAAGTCTGATAAATATTCACCAATGGAGTTTTTCAAATCTTCTGGCATGTACGCCACTGGTGCAGCAATGCTGGCTTGATAACGGGTTAGCATCACAAATTTAGACAATTGCGGCACAACTTTACGTTCAAAACCAGCAAAGTCTTGTTCCACAAAAGCTTTGGTCAATTCACGCGCACGGTCAGCACGGAAGTTCATAAACACCACGCTGTCGCCATCTTGAATTTTGGCAATTTCACCAATACGGGTGGCTTTCACAAACTCATCACTTTCCTCTGCCGCATAAGCCGCTGCCAAGCCTTCTACCGCGGTTGCCGCAGTACGTACTGCCTCACCTTCGGTAAGTAAACGATAGGCTTGTTCTACACGATCCCAACGGTTGTCACGATCCATCGCATAGTAACGACCAATCAGGCTGGCAATACGACCTTGATTTGGATATTGTGCAAATAATGCGTCCAATTTTTCCAAAGAAGGCTGCGCGCTTTTGGGTGGCGTATCACGGCCATCTAAAAAGGCATGTAGATAAACTTTTGCACCACGTTTTAATGCCAATTCTGCCATCGCCACGATATGATCTTCATGCGAATGCACACCGCCTTCAGACAATAAACCAAGCAGATGCACTGCACCGTTGGCTGCTTTGGCTTTTTCTACCGCATCGACCAACACTTCATGTTCAAAGAAAGCGCCTGTACGAATGTCTTTGGTAATACGGGTAAAGTCTTGGTACAACACACGTCCTGCACCCAAGTTCATGTGACCAACTTCAGAGTTACCCATTTGACCATCTGGCAAGCCCACATCTTCACCTGAACCAGAGATCAAACCATGCGGATGCTTTTCCTGCATAGCAGTCAAATTTGGTCGTTTCGCTGCTAAAAACGCGTTGTCTTCGACCGCTTCGCGATGACCCACACCATCCATAATCACCAATACGTGAGGGATTTTGCCAGCAGTTGCATCCGCCATAATCAATACTCTTTTTCGTCTACAAATTAATCATGCTATCTTAACGAATTTTGCGTCAAGACTCTATGTTCAGAAGATGGTTTCCGCCACTGATTCAGATAGGTTTACCCAATCATACGGAAAAAGCAGCAGCATCGGCCCGCACTTAACGCGCACGATGCAGTAAGTAACCGCCGATGACAAACATCAGAATAATAGGAATAAATACGAACCACGCAGGCGATGGTGCATAGACCAAGCTGGCATAGCCCAAGAAATCCTGTAAATAAAAGAAGGTTAAGCCGACAAATAAAGCAATCACCAAACGGAAACCCATAGATTGCTGACGTAACGGCCCAAAAATAAAGGAGCAAGCAATCACCACCAAAGCAATCAGCGCAAAGGGTGCACCAAGTTTTTGCCAGAACGCCAGTTGGTAGGTTTTGGGTACTTGGCTGTATTCATGCATATAACTCATGAAACTGACCAATTGACTTGGGGATAAATCTTCAGGGTCGATGGTGACCATGTGCACATATTTCGGTTGCAATGCTAAAGCCAAAGCCTGTTCGCTGTTTTTAGCTAAAGTCGCGTTGCCCGCCTGCAAAATATCCATCTGTTCAGTTTGATTGAGCAACCAACTACCGTCTTTAACAAACTGTCCCTGATCTGCAGACAATGTACCACGCAAGCGATAATTATCATCAAAATCGACCACTTGTACATTTTTGAGCTGCCCTTGGGCATTGGCGTAGTCAATATAAATAAAACGATTGCCTTCGCGCGACCAATAGCCACGAACTTCACCCAGCTCAGCGACGCTACGGTGACTTTTAACACTTTTGGCTTGTTCATTGGTGTATGGAATCACCCATTCACTGAGCACAAAAGACAGCAGTACCAATACCATGGCGGAACGAATCACCCATCCCACAATACGCCACAGGCTAATCCCTGCAGAACGCATCACAATCAATTCGCTGTTGGATGCCAACGTACCCAAGCCTAACACTGCGCCAATCAAGGCAGAAATCGGCAAAATTTCATAGAGATAATTTGGCGCACCCCACAATACATACAGCAATGCCTGCCATGCACTATAGTTTTCATTGAGTGAACCCAATTCGCCTAAATAGGTAAACAACACCTGCAAACCAGACAAAATTGCCGTTGCACCAAACATAGCCAGTGCAGTGGTCTTGGTGACGTGTTTTGCAACTATACGACGTGCCAACATCTTAAGACCTCACTCGCTGAATTTGCTGCTTAATTTTAGGTGCTAGTTTTTGTTTACGTGAGAACAAGGCTGCCGCAATCGCATAAGCCAACAACACCAACGGATAAGCAATCATGCCCATTTCTTGTTTGCTGATACGGGTTTTAACCGCCATGAGCGCCACAATCAAACTGGCGAAAATTAACAAGGCAGGAAACAGTTTTAAATAACGCCCCTGACGCGGACTAACTTCTGACAATGCCACGGCTAAAAACAACGCCACCACAATCGCAAAAGGCACAAAAATACGCCAGCCGAGTTCACTTGCAACCACAGGGTCTGCACGGTTTTTCCAAAGTTGCGAGGTGGTTAAGGCTTCTACTTCGGCACTTTCAAATTTGGCTTCTTTATCATTTTCTAAACGTAAACGATAACTTTGGAATTCTGCCTGTGAATATTTGGCTGTGCCCGGAAATATTTCATAACGACGCCCTTCGACCAAATCCACCACATTGGCAGGATCATTTTCCAACTCTACCCGTGTCGCTTCTTTTGCCAGAATCATGACATCAGGACGACCTGCTTTTTCTGCACGTTGATAAAAGAAAATATCTTTCAGGTTTTTACGATCTTCGGACAGATCACCTGCGTAAATGGTATATGGCCCTGAAGAAATAAATTCTTTGGGTCGCACCAAATCAAAACCTGTGCGTACTGCCTGACTGGTGGTCAATGCTTCAAACTGACGCAGTCCCCACGGTGATGCCCACAGCATTAAGAAACCTTGAACGATTAGAAATACCAAGGTCATTGGCACCAATAAACGTGCCAGTTGATGCCGACTCACACCACTACTATTGAGCACCGCCATTTCATGGTCGACATATAAACGACCAAATACCAGCATCAAACCAATAAAGAAACCCAAAGGTAAGATCAGCGTCAAAAATTCAGGCAAGCGATAGCCAATGATGCTGAATAAAATACTCGCATCCAAACGCCCTTGTGCCGCCACGCCAAAATACTTGATCAAGCGACCACCCATCATGATCAAAGTCAGTAAGGCAATCACAACCAAGGATGTCGACACAACTTGCTTGACCAAATAACGCCGAATAATCAAATTATTTCTTCCAAAATGTGAGGGAATCCAATTCGCGTTAGTTTACCTGAATGTTGAAAATATAAAACCTATCGCCTTGTTATACATTGAAACTCGACGCATAAAAATGTTTCAATGGTTGCATAGTTTGCACATTTAGATAGGCATAAAATCCAGTGATTAAATTTAGCTTAAGTCCCTCATTCCAAGAACACAGCGCGAGTGAATCTTTGTCAATTTTAGTGGCTGCAGAACAGGTGCCACAGGCAACTGCTGCTTATCAAATCAAGGATTTAGACAGCATTATTCAAGCGACACAATTTAAAGCAGGCTTTAATGAAAGTTTAAGTTTGGTGGCTAGCGTTGTTGAATGCGCCAATAGCAACCTGATCGGTTTGGGTAAAACCGAAGAATTACCAGCCGCAAAGCTGGCAAAAATTGCACAAAGCATTATCAAATCTTCACAAAAAAAATTTAAACAGATCAGCATTGACTTGTCTGCCCTGCCTAGCGAGCTGCATTATGTATTTGCACTCAGCCTGACCCAAGCAGCCTATGCTTTTGATGAATACAAAAGCAAAAAGAATGAGTTTCAGCTTGAACAAATCAACTTAATTGCCAAGGACAGCTCACTGACTGCCGATCAGTTGCAGTTAATTGAAGCCATGCAATCAGGTCAAAACATGGCTCGCGACTTGGGCAACCGCCCGGGCAATATTTGTTTCCCTGAATATTTGGCAGAACAAGCCCAAGCACTTGCGGCAGAATATCCAGACCTACTCAAAGTCACCATTTTAGATGAAGCAGAAATAGCGGAATTGGGCATGGGTGCTTTCCTTGCAGTCAGTCAGGGTTCAGACCGTCCAGGACGCATCATTAGCCTCGAATACCAAGCACAGCGTGATGAAGCACCTGTGGTATTGGTTGGTAAAGGCATCACCTTTGATACAGGCGGCATTTCACTCAAACCCGGCTTAGGGATGGATGAAATGAAATTTGATATGTGTGGTTCTGCTTCAGTTTTAGGCACCATGCGCGCGCTGTGTGAAGCACGTTTACCTATCCATGTGGTCGGCACGATTGCCGCTGCAGAAAATATGCCGTCAGGCAAAGCCACTCGCCCGGGTGATATTGTGACCAGTATGAGCGGCCAAACCATCGAAATTTTAAATACCGATGCCGAAGGTCGTTTGGTGCTGTGCGATACCCTAACCTATGTGAAACGCTTCAACCCTGCTTTGGTGATTGATATTGCGACTTTAACAGGCGCTTGCGTGGTTGCACTCGGTTCGGTACTGACAGGCATGTTTACCCCAGATGATGAACTTGCGGCGGAATTGGATGCTGCGGGACACACTGCATTTGACCGTGTATGGCGTATGCCCGTGATTGACGATTACCAAGAACAACTGGATTCACCATTTGCCGATATTGGCAATATTGGTGGGCCTAAAGCAGGTTCAGTTACTGCAGCATGCTTCTTGCAACGCTTTACCCGTGACTATCGCTGGGCGCATCTAGACATTGCAGGCACTGCATGGAATTCAGGCAGCAATAAAGGCGCAACAGGTCGTCCTGTACCGTTATTGATGCAGTTCCTCGCACAACGTGCAAGCAATAATGGCTAAAGTTAGCTTTTATTTGTTTGAAAAAAGTCCTGAACGGCAAGTGGAAAGCACTTGCCGTTTATGCCGCAAAATTTTGCGGCAGCAGGCACGCATTTGGCTGCATTGCCCTGATCCAGAGTTACAGCAAATATTGGATGAGCGTCTGTGGAGTTTTGATGCCAGCAGCTTTATTCCACATGGCATTAACCAAACACAGGCCAGCGTATGTATTTCTGCCGAATTACCGCAGCAATCGGACTGGATTATGTTTAATTTTAACAGTCAGGCACTTGAAGCCTATGCAAAATTTAGTCACATTATTGAGATTATTGAAAATCACGAAGCAGCTAAAGTGCTTGGACGTGAAAAATTTAAACAATATCGACGTTTGGGCATAGAACCACAGACGTTTAAGCTTTAATTTTAAAACGTTTTTTTAAAAATACTGCTCAAAATAAGGAGAGATGCGGTGACTTTAAATGTCGGCTCAGATTTTAAACAGCGCTGGTTAACCGCGCCTCAGGCTGTGCGCCAGACATTTATGGATGATCTGCATCGAATTTGTGAGGTCTTGCAACCTGAAACGCAATTACACAACTGGATTGCAGAAGATCAGCGCGCTCAGCAACAATCACAGGAAAAAATTGAACAAGCCTATGCTGACCTGAAAGCACGTTTGATTGAAGAAGCACGGCAACGTCGCCAATTGGCACTCGAACTCAAATTAGAACAGCAACGTGCAGAACAAGCCGCTTATGCTGCACAGCTACAGCAAGATGAAGCGCAACGCTTTGCAGAACAAACTCAAGCACTTGAGTTGATGCGTCAAAGTCTGGATCAGGAAATTTCAAACTATACTGCACGTTATGAGCAAAATCCTGAATTACCTGCAGTGACTTTTAATCAAGCCGCAACTGCGGTAAGTGATGATCAAATTGTTTCTGAACTTGAAAGTGTACGTTTGCGTTTAGAGCTAGAAGCCGAAACTCAAATTGAGCAGGCGGTAACGATCTTTCGTGCGCGACTACATGCTGCAGCCCAAGAAGAAATTGACTATATCTTAAAAAATTCAAATTTTTCTAAAGAATAATTTTACTTTTTATCCCCAATTAGCCCAAAGTCTTAAGCCCAATGTCATCAAAATGAAATAATTTTGTCACATGATAGTCATCCAGAAAAAGTTGAATTTTCAACTTTCATCTCCTTTAATGACTTTTGCAATCATGGGTTTCAAATGGATATCTTGACGAAAATTTCAGGCAAAATCGACCATCTTAATACGGGCGAACAGTGGAGTATTCGTGCTCAGGATTTATGGATCAGTCGTGCAGATTTCCAATCATTAAGCATGTACTTGTCTAAAGAAGCGGAAAAGGGGGAGTTTTCAATTCAAAGTAACGATACTTTTAGCCCGCGCTTGGGTGGCACAGAGTTAATTGTCACCAAACACTAAAACTGAACCAGATCAAAAGTCCACACGGTGGGCTTTTTTTGTGGCCATCAATCCACTTTTTTAGTTATCGCGGTGGATTTAGAATAAGAAAATAGAAAAAATGAGGAATTTAAATCCAATCACCCAACCAAGACAAAATATTACCCAAGCCATAACCTATTGCCATTAAAGAAAAAATCCATACGGCAGCACCCACCACATTATAAAAACTAAAGGTCGCCAAAGGCATGTGCCCTGACCCTGCAGCAAATGGTGCAAATGAACGAACAAACGGTATAAAACGCGCCATTAAAATAGTTTTGCCACCATGTTTCATAAAATAATGGTTGGTTTTGACAATATATTCAGGTTTGAAATAACGTGAATGTTGATGAAAATACTTCACCCCTAGAATTCGTCCAGTGTAATAGTTGACGCTATATCCCAAGACCGCAGCGACAAAAAGTAAAATCCCCATATAGTGCAAATGCACCACATCGGTGGTGGAACACAAGGCACCAATTGCGATCAGCAAACTATCGCCTGGTAAAAAGAACATGAACACAGAACCTGTTTCTGCAAAAATAATCAGAAACAAAATGGCATAGATCCACAGACCATAATTATCGAGTAATAATGGCAGCCAGTGTTCCAAATTCATTAAAAAATCAATCATCTACATTAAACCAAAGGGGTGTTTATGATGAAAAAAACATCTTTATCTTTTTAATTATCCCTAAAAACAAAAAAACAGTCTAATTTTTCAATCAGACTGTTTAAATTTCATTCGGCTCTGTGCTTATTTTAAAAAGCCATTTTCAGCCAAGAATTCCATGCTAATTTTAGATTGCTGCGTAGTTTCTGCAGCTTTATCACCCAAGAGCAAACGCTCAATATAACGCGCCAAGACATCCACTTCTAAATTGACCTTGCTGCCAACTTTCCATGTGCCAATATTGGTACGCTCTGCCGTGTGTGGAATTAAATTCAGACTGATAACACTGCCGCGTAAATGGTTAATGGTCAGGCTGATGCCATCGACGGTCACCGAACCTTTTTCTGCCAAATATTTGGCAATTTCTGCAGGTGCAGTCACTTCATAGTAAATTGAACGTGCATCTTCACGTACCAGCGTAATTTCACCGACTGCATCAACATGGCCACTTACGATATGTCCACCAAAACGTGTGGTCGGCAACATGGCTTTTTCGACATTGACAGGCTGACCCACTTTCCATGTGCCTAAAGTGGTACGGTTCAAACTTTCACGCGACACATCTGCGGCATACCAATTGTCGCCCCACTCGATCACAGTCAGGCAAATACCATTGGTGGCAATTGAATCCCCCAAATGCACATCCGACATATCCAAATCGGTCTGAATACGCAAACGTACATCACCGCCCACACTTTGCAGGCTTTCTACTTTACCTAAACTTTCAATAATGCCTGTAAACATAATCTTTTCTCTCATTCACTGAGGATTTGTGGATTTACCACAACGCCAATTGGGTACTCACACCTGAGGTATCTACACCACCCAATTCTGCAAAATGGTAAAGTTGCCCTAACAACTGGCGAATAGGTGGGCCTGACTTGGCATGCGTATCGGTAATCACAATAAATTCCAGCACGCGCGCACGCTCGGACTGACGCTGTTTACTCACGCGATAACGCGGAACATCTTGCGTCAATAACGTCACTCGACCGCGTTTTAAATTGGCTTGCAACAAGTCTGTGGCACTAATATTACCATCGGTAGAATAACTGGTCAGAATAAAACGTGCATTAATGGTGTCCAATAAGGTTTCATACGCCTCTTTGGCGTACTTAGATGAGTTGTATGGACTTGGACGTTCTTTGCGCCATGCACGGTCAATACCACTTTTAAAGCCTTTGGTGTCTGGGGTTGGTAAATCGACCTGATCCCACAAGGTTAAGGCATTTAAGACATGATAGTTACTGCTATAAGCATGTTGATTATACGGTGGGTCTAAATAAGCCACATCCACCTCAAAACCACTCATTTGATTGGCAAGATGCTGTGCATCGACACACCACATTTCTGCAGCAGGTTTATTTGGTTCACCAATGTCACAAAAACGACTTGGCGTGAGCCACAATAATGATTCTATTCGTTCGAGTGCAGTTTGAGTTTTGCCACCCCAGCCGTGGTGGAAGCTTTTAAATACCCCACTGGTATTACTGACAAAGCTGGCAGAATAGAGTAAAGGTGCCAATAAGGCCGACATCTCAACATCATCAATTGCACCCTGCGCTTGCCACGTGGCAATTTGCTGACGAATTGCATCGATACGCATACCGTTACGACGTTTAAAAAATAAACGGTCACGACTTGGGTCATAAATTTCGTCGTTGCGCGGACACAAATTATGCGTCACCCAGCCTTTGACTTCAGGCAAGCGGTTCAAATAATCAATGGCTTTTTGATAGCCGCCTAATTCTTTAAACGCAGGTGCTTCGGTGCAGGCCAAAATCGCATGGTTTAAGGCATGGCTGTAGGGTTCCCAGTCATTGGCAATTACCCGATAGCCATTTTGGCGCGCCAAACGTGATACCACCCCTGAGCCTGCAAAGAAGTCAGCAAAAATTGGGGCACGACCATCTTTAGGATGTAGCGTTCCTGTCTGTTCAAGGGCTTCTAAAATCAGATGCAGTAAACGGCGTTTATTGCCCAAATAAGGCACCAATTGATGAAATAAGTATTCATCGGTGGTGCGTGCCGCATGACGACGTTTGTGATAAACCGTTGACTCTGAACTCATAGTGTCTCTTGAGAAGGAATTAACCTAAGGCGCACGTCATCACCCAATTGAGTGACGTCGCAAAGTTTAAATCGAAGTTGCTCTGCCATCTGCTCAAATTCTGCATTAAACATGGCACGTGCTGATTGCCCTAATAATGTAGGCGCCACATAGCTGATGACTTCATCAACTAAGCTTTCTTGCAAGAAAGCGGTAGATAAAGTTGCGCCTGCCTCAACCAGTACATCATAAATTTGATGCTGTTTGACCAGTTCAGCCAGTAAGCTTGCCAAAGGCTGTACCGCCAATTGTATCACGCCTAAGGCTGCCAACTCTGCACGATACGGTCCCATCACCATCACGGTTTCAGGTTGCTGCAGAATTTGTGCAGTCAGCGCTAACCGCCCTTGACGGTCTAAAATAATCCGCTTGGGTTGTACTACTCTGTGAATGTCATCTACACCCTCTAAATGACGTACATTGAGCAGACAGTCATCGGCCAATACCGTATCTATACCCGTAATGACCGCTGCAGAAATTGCACGCCAATGTTGCACATCTGCACGTGCTGCAACCCCTGTAATCCATTTAGATTCACCCGAGGCCATGGCGGTACGACCATCCAAACTAGAAGCAATTTTTAAACGCATATAAGGCATGCCTGTAGCCATGGCTTTTAAAAAGCCTGCATTTAACTGCGCTGCTTCAGCTTCTGCCACGCCCACGCTAACCTGAATACCTGCATCCTGTAAAATCTGAACGCCTTTACCTGCCACCAATGGATTCGGGTCTGGACAAGCCACAACCACTTTAGCCACGCCTGCATCGACCAAGGCTTTGGCACATGGTGGTGTGCGCCCATAGTGTGCACAAGGTTCCAAAGTCACATAAGCAGTTGCACCCTGCGCTTGTTCAGCGGCCTGACGCAAAGCAAAGACTTCGGCATGTGGCTGTCCTGCACGAGGATGGAAACCTTCGCCCAATAATTGGGCATCTTTAACAATAACGCAGCCCACGTTCGGATTTGGCTTAGTGCTGTATTGCCCCAAACGTGCCAGTTCAATGGCACGACGCATCCAAAAAAGATCATCGGGTTGCGCGTCAGTATTGAGTTCAATCATGGATGGTTGCTGTGGAATAGATGATGGCATTGCGCTTTATTGCTCACGCGACTGCATTTGTTCAATTTGGCGACGGAATGCTTCGACATCCTGAAAGTCTTGATACACCGAGGCAAAACGTACATAAGCAACATGATCCAATGCAAATAAAGCCTGCATAACAACCTCACCAATGGTACGTGATTTCACATCACGCTCTCCCAAACGGCGAATTTGTAATTGGATGTCGCTGAGTACCGTTTCAATTTGCTCTTGGGTCACGGGACGTTTTTGCAAAGCATGCATTAACGAACGACGTAACTTGGCTTCATCGAAAGGCTCACTTTTACCATCGGATTTAATCACCCGTGGCATAACCACTTCATAACTTTCAAAGGTGGTAAAGCGTTCACCACAGCCAATACACTCACGACGTCGGCGAATTTGGCAGCCTTCTGCCGCCAAACGTGAGTCAATCACTTTACTGTCTGCAGTGTTGCAAAATGGACAATGCATAGCGGTTTAATTGCACAAATTTGAATGAAAATGCAGTGTAGCAAAAATTCCAAACTTTGTAGAGTTTTACGCAACATATAGAAAAAAAACAGCCCCGAAGGGCTGTTTTACACAATATATTGATTATGTACTGTCTAGATTATTCTACACGTTCACCATGTTGGCTTAAGTCGAGTCCCATACGCTCATCTTCTGCAGCCACACGAATACCAATGGTTAGATCAATTACTTTTAAGATGATGAAAGTCAGTACAGCAGAGTAAGCAATGGTCGCTAACACACCTTCAACTTGCACCCAAAGTTGGCTCATCAAGTTGCTTGGTGCAGCATCGCCCATAATAAACTCGCTGGCAAAGAAGGCTGTTAAAATTGCACCAACAATACCACCTACACCATGTAGTCCAAAGGCATCTAGAGAGTCATCAGCTTTCAGGGCGCGTTTTAAGGCAGTAATACCCCAGAAACATACCACACCACCAATTAAACCCATCGCTAATGCACCACCAACAGTCACAAAACCTGCTGCTGGAGTAATCACCACCAAACCTGCTACAGCACCCGATGCAGCACCTAATACAGAACCTTTACCACGTACCAGTTTTTCTGCTACAAGCCATGCAATTGCTGCGGCTGCGGCTGCCACTTGAGTCACAACTAAGGCATAACCCGCTGCACCATTGGCACCTAAAGCAGAACCACCGTTGAAACCAAACCAACCCACCCAGAGCAAACTTGCACCCAGTACAGTCAAAGTCAGGTTGTGCGGAGCCATAGATTCACGGCCCAAGCCCATACGTTTGCCCAACATGTATGCAGCAACTAAACCTGCAACACCCGAGTTAATATGAACAACAGTACCACCAGCAAAGTCGAGAGCACCATCATTGCCTAACCAACCACCACCCCATACCCAGTGGGTAATTGGTGCGTAGACCACGACCACCCAAATCGCGATAAAGGCAACAAAGGCACCAAACTTCATTCGTTCTGCAATTGAACCACTGATAATTGCCACAGTAATGATGGCAAAGGTCATTTGAAATATCACAAATAGAATTTCAGGAATACTGCCACTGAGCGCATCGGTACCAATGCCTGCCAGCATGACTTTGTCTAGACCACCAATAAAGGCATTACCTTCACCAAAAGCCAAACTATAGCCCACTGCCACCCAGGCAATACTGACCACGGCTGCTGCTACAAAGCTATAAGCCATAGTATTGAGTACGTTTTTCTTGCGTACCATACCGCCATAAAATAGTGCCAAACCAGGAATGGTCATGAGTAAAACTAAAGCAGTCGAAACTAAAATCCAAGCGGTATCGCCTGTATCTAATACAGCTTCAGGTTCAGCAGCTTCGGGCGTGCTGACTTCTGCTACAGCTGCAACTTCTGTTGCATTTGTTGTTTCGATAGGAGATGTTTCGGCAGTTTCAAGCACTGCAACATCTGAAGTTGGTGCGGTGGCTGTTACGGCTTCTTCAGCCCAAGCAACAGAACCACCAAGAAGTGCGCCTGATAGACTCAGCGCGAGTAGCATTTTTTTCATTTGTGTCCCCCGACCTTTGTTTTTGTGAGTTATTAGGTACTCAGCAAACTTCGTGCCATCTTTTAAACAGCATCTGCACCCGTTTCACCTGTACGAATACGGATGACTTGTTCGAGGTTAGTAACAAAGATTTTGCCATCACCAATCTTGCCTGTACTAGCAACACGAGTGATTGACTCAATCACCGAATCCACCATTTCATCGCTAATTGCGATTTCAATTTTAACTTTAGGCAAAAAGTCAACGACGTATTCAGCGCCACGATAAAGTTCGGTGTGACCTTTTTGGCGACCGAAGCCTTTGACTTCTGTTACGGTGATCCCTTGAACACCAATTTCAGATAATGCTTCACGCACATCATCTAATTTAAAGGGTTTTACAATTGCAGTTACGAGCTTCATGTTTGTTTTCCTTCGGCTTAATTCACCAGTAAGGTTTTATGTTCAAATTCCATGCCAAAGTTCTAAGGTCGGGGGAAATTAGAAACCGTGACATGAGTTTTCTTTATACCTTATTTTATACATTTATATGGTTGTGATCTTCAAAAAATAGACATATTTACTAGAAGATTTACGATTTTACTCATCGAATAAATCCATATTTCGTCTGAAATGCTATAGTCTATTCAAGACCAGTGCTACACTGCCTCCATTTTCTCCATCTTTGTGGAAACAACAATGATTGAAACTTTATTACAAGCCATTTTGGAACAAGTTGAACAACCTAAAAAAGATTTAGAACATAATTTACGTGCTTTGCTCAATGAAGCGGTCACCAAAATGGATTTGGTCTCGCAAGATGAGCTAGACCGCCAACGTACTGCGCTCAATAATGCCAACTTACGTTTAAATGAATTGTTAAAACAGGTTGAAGCACTGGAACAGAAAATTCAACTCAAAAAATAAGCACCAATTGAGTGCATAAAAACAAAAAACAAACATTATAAAAATAACGCACCAAAACGGATCATCATAAAAATGTCTTTTGCCAAAGTGTATACGCGGGGGCTGCTCGGCTTGCACGCCCCTGCAATTGAAGTTGAAGTCCATCTGAGTCAAGGTTTACCTTCTTTAACCATTGTCGGTCTAGCCGAAGCTGCCGTGCGTGAAAGTAAAGATCGGGTACGCTCTGCCATTATTAATAGTGGTTTTCAATTTCCGACCAAACGTCTGACCATTAATTTAGCACCTGCCGACTTGCCCAAAGATGGTTCGCGTTTGGACTTAGCCATTGCTTTAGGCATTTTAATTGCTTCGGGACAATTGCCCGAACAAAGCACTGAAGGTTTAGAGTTTATTGGAGAATTGGCTTTAGATGGTCAATTGCGCCCCACCACAGGCACACTCAGTATTGCGATTGCCTGCCAACAGGCACAGCATTGTTTGGTTTTACCTGAACAAAATGCACAAGAAGCTGCTCAATTGCCTGACTTTGAAGTCTTTGCCGCCACACATTTAAAACAAGTTTGCGAACATTTGGCACAAAGCCAGCCTTTAGATAAAGTCACCGCAATTGCCCAGCCACAGTTATCTCATTCCGCATTTGATTTAGTCGATGTTAAAGGACAATTGCGCCCACGACGTGCTTTGGAAATAGCAGCTGCTGGTGGACATTCATTGCTATTCAAAGGCCCACCCGGTACAGGTAAAACCTTACTGGCATCCCGACTTTCCAGTATTTTACCGCCATTGAATATGCAGGAAAATTTAGAGGTCGCCAGTATCTATTCAGTGGCCAATAGCCCGCATACGTTTGGACAGCGCCCTTTTCGCGCCCCGCATCATACCGCTTCTGCTGTGGCATTGGTCGGTGGAGGCTCATATCCCAAACCCGGTGAAATTACCTTGGCGCATTTAGGCGTTTTATTTTTAGATGAATTGCCTGAATTTGATAAAAAAGTGTTAGAAGTGCTGCGCCAACCTTTAGAGTCCAAAGAAATTGTGATTTCCCGCGCCTCTCGGCAAATTACCTTTCCAGCCAACTTTCAACTGATTGCCGCCATGAATCCCTGTCCTTGTGGTTATGCTTTTAATCAGGATGTGCGCTGCCAATGTTCTGCAGAAAGTATTAAACGCTATCAAAACCGTATTTCAGGGCCGTTATTGGATCGTATCGACTTACACATTGATGTACCACCTCTGCAAGCACATGAATTACAGGACACCCGACCTGTCGAAAATTCTGAAACTGTGCGAAGCCGTGTCATTCAAGCATATACACGACAATTGCAACGCCAAGAGTGTTTAAACATGGCGCTCAGTCCCAAACAATTAGAGCAATTTGCACATTTAGATGATACTGCGCAAAATATTTTAGCCATTGCGCAGCAGCGTTTGAACTTATCGGCACGTGCGTATCATCGGGTGTTACGAGTGGCACGCACCATTGCAGATTTAGCCCAAAGTGAACAGATTCAAAGTCCACATTTGAGTGAAGCACTGTCTTATCGTGCCCATGAAGCCTGATTGAAAGTCTAATTAAGAGTTCGATTAAGAATCTGATTAAAAGTCTAAGAGATGAAAATAGCCCATTGCCATGCCTGTACAATGGGCGAGTTGTTTTTATTGTTTTAAGTTTCACTCCTAACTGGAGCTTTTATTTATCGTCGTAGCCGTATCTTTAGAAGGCTTTAGTTAAAGTAAATACAGCTCCTGTTTCAACGCCACGCTTTGCCGCATGCGAAAAACCATCGGTATCAATATCAGTTCCTACAGCAGCCAATTCAGCAGATAAACCTTCAACTGAAGCAAAGTTATAGCTTACACCGACTTTCCAATCTACATAGCTGTCTTTTCCACCGCCAAAATCAAAGTCATCTGCTTGGGTGTAACCTAATCCAGCAACCCCAGAAAAGCCGGTACTTCCAATGGGTGCGGTATAAGTGGCATTGAAATACCAAGCATCGGTGTCACCACCTAAGAAATCATTACTGTAGTTAATGGCTGTTAATAAGCTGGCATCTTTAAACAAAACATCACTAAAACCTAATTTTGCATAAGCTTCGAGCCAGTTTAAATCGCTCTCACTTGGGTAGGCGTAATACCAAAAACCCACATCCAAAATGGGTTTGCTGGCAAAATAATCTAGGCTTGTGGTATAGCCCATATAAGGGTCAAGCTCTAAATGTGCCGTACCACCAAAATCGACATTGGAACCCCACACGCCTGCATACACGCCAGAATCATGGCTGAGAGCAAAACCTGCTTGCACTGCGGGATCATTAAAGGTTTGAGTTAAACCACGATAGCGATAATCACTGGTTAAGGCTGCTGTCCCGCTAAACGACATGCCTGTCGCATTTTCTGCAGCAAAGCTGAGACTTGATGTGGCTGCGAACATCGCCAAAGAAAGTGTTTGAAGTACGAATTTCATTTTAGATTCCCCCTGCATCGGATGAGATGCCTTTGTCTATTTTTTTTGACTCAATGAAGGAATTGCAAACTCTATGCCAACGATGAAATTCAGAACAGCAATTTTACGTTTAAAAGCAATAGATATAAATTTAAACTATTGTTATACATCAATTATTTTTAGTGTGTTTTTTATTTTGATTGGAATGAATTTTGATTTGCATCAATACTCGTCTTATAACCACTGCACTTTAAACATGAATTTACACAGTGCTATGATTATTTTTTGCATCCTTGCATAGCAATAAAGCTAAATCACATACCTAAAAAAGTGCAGTCAAGAATCACAAGCCTATCCTGATCAAAAAATAGAAAGTCATGCCTATCCTCTGTTCATCCTTACGCCATCAACTATCAAAACTCAGTGAACAGACAGAAATCCTGTCCTAAACTGCACTAGATTTCTGCACCAAAATTTGACATCAATATACGACGCGACACTTCAATCTTCACATCAAAAATAATTCAATGACCAAAACGATAGATCAATTTTAATTTTCGCAAGCCAACGACCATATAAAAGTTATGTATAAAATATCTGCTTAAACAGTTCTGTTTTCATCGTAATGCCAAAACTAAACACCGATGTTTCACATGAAATCCGTAATAGCCAAAAGCTATTACTCAAAGCTTAAATAAAATGTAATTTTTATACTCTTAATTCAAATAAAGATTCATAAATTTATTTCCCCACTTATCTCTTGCCCAAAATTCGACTTCATAGATAACCATTTCACAGGAAAAACTTCACCCTATTTTAAAATTTATGCTGTGCCTTATGCGCTTTGATCACACAGCAAGCTGTTGAAAAATTGAAAAAACTGTATTTTTAATGTACAAGTTGCAGATGCGCTGTATTTGGCTATGTTTCAGTGACTCAGTAAGTTTTAAATATGTTTATGTTTTTACTAAAAAATAAAATATTTATTCAACTTTTGAAAAGTCGATATTTTTAATGACCCCACAGTTTATCGAAAAAATGCTTAACTTTAGTGTCATAAGTGCTTTAAAAGTGATATTTTCGCGCATAAATAGCGATACAATTCGCCTACGTTTCAACTACACATTTACTGCATGAGGCCATCTCCCAATGCTGCAATCTAAAAAATTAACACTAGCGTTGCTCATCAACGCAGCGCTTGTTTCAACTGCATTTGCTAGCGAACAAAGTGAATCTAAAGGCTTTGTAGAAGACGCAAACGGTTCGGTTTTATTCCGTACAGGTTATTTAACTCGTGACTATAAAGGTGTAGAACCTGGTGACGATACAAGTTCATTTGCGCAAACTGCAATCGTAAAATTAGATTCTGGCTTTACCAAAGGTGTAGTTGGTTTTGGTGCAGGTATCATAGGTGATGCTTCATTCAAACTAGGTGAAAACAAAAATACTGGCAACCAAATGATTCCAGTCCACAACGATGGTTCTGCTTATGACCACTGGGCACGTGGTGGTGCTTATGTAAAAGCACGCGTATCAAACACAACGGCTAAATATGGTACGCAAGTATCTGAAATTCCAGTAATTGCAAGTAATACTGCTCGTTTAACCCCTGAGTACTACACTGGTCTTTATATTGAAAGTAACGAAATTAAAGACTTGACGTTAATCGGTGGTAAATTCACTAAAAACCAATGGTCAAATGACATCAGCTCAGACCAACAAAATTTGGACAGTGCTATTTTCTGGGGCGCGAAATACAAGTTTAACGACCAAGTTAATGCCTCTTATTATGGGGTAGACGTTAAAGATAAATTAGATCGTCACTATGGGAATGTGAATTATAGCTTCCCTACAGCAAATGGTGCGAGCGTAACTTTAGATGCAATGGGTTACAATACCAAATGGAAAGTTGGAGCAGAAACAACTGATCCACGCAGTGAAACTGAAGAATTGACTAACTCGATTTGGGGTGTATCTGCAAGCTATAACAGGGACGCACACAATTTGATGCTTGCGTACCAAGATAATGCGGGCAACATAGGTTACGACTATGCTTACAACGCAGATGGTCTACAAAGCATTTATGTACCAAACTCATACTTATCCGACTTTAATGGTAACGATGAAAAATCTGTTGGCTTACAGTACAACTATAATTTTAAAAACCATGGTCTTCCAGGTCTAAACTGGACAACAGCATTCGTTTATGGTTGGGATATTGATGTAGCCGAAAAAAATAATCCAGCACAAATTATCGACCAAGCTGAAGAACATGAATTCTTTAACCAAGTGAAATATACGGTTCAATCGGGTGCGTTGAAAGATGCAAGCTTACGCTTACGTCACTCTTACTTACGTGCAAGCGATACGTATAACAATGCGAAAGGAAATTACGTCAGTAATGCTATTGGCTCAACCAACGAATGGCGTATCTGGTTAGATATTCCAGTGAAATTATTCTAATTTCTCAGAATAGCCAATCCAATAAAAAAACCTGCACATATTCTGTGCAGGTTTTTTTATATTTTAGCTTTTATATAAAAGCCAAATAGGCTACGCAAATTATGGATTTGCAGCTTTGTAGCCTTCAATTGAGTTCAATACTTCTTGTTTTGCAACATCAGCACCTTCCCAACCACTTAACTTCACCCATTTGCCTGGCTCTAAGTCTTTATAGTGCTGGAAGAAGTGTTCAATTTGGCTGATCAATAATGGTGGAAGATCCGTATATTCTTGAACATCTTTATAAATTGGGGTTAATTTTTCGTGCGGAACGGCAACCAATTTCGCATCAATACCACCATCATCTTCCATGTTCAATTTACCCACTGGGCGGCAACGAATCACAGAACCTGGCTCTACTGGGTGTGGGGTCACAACCAATACGTCTAGCGGATCACCATCCAATGAAAGTGTATTTGGTACATAACCGTAGTTCGCTGGGTAGAACATTGCTGTACCCATGAAACGGTCTACAAATAATGCATCAGAATCTTTGTCAATTTCGTATTTGATTGGCGCTGCATTGGCAGGAATTTCAATGATCACATAGATGTCATTTGGTGCATCTTTACCCGCAGGGATATTGCTGTAGCTCATAGCATCACTCTTAAACAAGTTAAATCTTTTTAAAACCGCGTCAATTATAACGGTTTTCTGTCCTGAATTACTGCGCGATTATACATCTGCAAGGCAAAAATACATATTTTCAGACATGACTTGATCAGGTCAGTTTAATCACCATCAGCAAAATACAAATTGGACAAAGTAAAGACAGCATCCAAACAATTGAACGCAGCGTCGCCCAATTGGCTAAATAACAAATTCCATAAATAATGCGCAGCACAATATAAGCAATACCAAACATCATCACCACCACTTGTGGGATGACCATATATTCCGCCATGAGCACTGCAGCAATAAATAAAGGCAGGCTTTCAAAACTGTTTTGCTGAACGGCGTTAGCACGTGCAGCTAAACCTGTAGTTTTGGCTAAAAATTCACGTGGATTTTGGTTATCTTCGCGTTTAAAGCCGCCTGCCATTTTTGCGACAACAGCAAAGACATACGGCAATAAGCAAGCAATTATAATTAGATAAACAATTCCACTTATGCTTTGCATCAATTTTTTCTCATAAACTGTATTGAGAACTTATCATAACATGGCATTTCTTGAATAAATTTTGTTAAATAGCATGTTTTAAGCAATTATATAAAGGATCCATTATGGTCAGCCCAGATCAAAAGGAAATGTTAGATGTACTTGAAAAGCAGCGCCAACATCAACTGCGAGTGGATCGTGTTTTAAAAATTGTCTTGCCCATTGTGGCATTTTTATTGATGGTAATTTGCGCCAACATGAACGTATGGTCGACCATTTTTACCTTCATTGTGCTTTGGGTGGCATTTTATGCAGTGGGGATTAAGCGCTTACCACTCTGGCACTGGATTATTGTGATTGTGGTGTATTGCTTAATTGATAATATTTTAAGTTATGGCAGTTTTAATCAATCAGGTTTTAGCCGCCAATTTGGTGCGATGTTTATTTTCTTGGGTATTGTGGGTGTTGGGCGTCGTTACTTTGACCGTTGGCTGATGAAAGAGTAATACTTTTGCCTTTGTTGAACAAGAAACAATCTATTTTCTATAGCATATAAAAAACGCCCCTGAAGTTTCAGGGGCACTTTTATTTCAGAGCAGAATGAATTACGCAGTTTTACGCAAATCTTTACGCAAGATTTTACCTACGTTTGATTTTGGCAATTCATCCATAAACTCCACATAACGTGGGCGTTTATAGCCAGTTAAGTTCTCTTTAGCGAATGCTAATACTTCTTCTGTGGTTAATGATGGATCTTTTTTCACCACAAACAGTTTTGGCACTTCACCTGATTTTTCATCTGGTACACCAATTGCAGCCACTTCCAATACTTTCGGATGCTTCGCAATCACTTCTTCAATTTCAGATGGATACACGTTAAAGCCTGATACCAAAATCATGTCTTTTTTACGGTCTACAATTTTCACATAGCCGCGTGAATCCATAACACCAATGTCACCTGTACGGAAGAAACCATTAATCATCACTTTATTGGTTTCATCTGGACGGTTCCAATAGCCTTTCATGACTTGTGGACCACGGATTGAAATTTCACCTTGCTCACCCAGTGCAACTTCATTGCCGTCATCATCCAAAATAGCCACTTCAGTTAATGGTAATGGAATACCAATGGTGCCAGTGAATTCTTCAGATGCAGGCGGGTTTGCCGTTGCAACTGGCGAAGTTTCAGACAAGCCATAACCTTCAATGATGTTAGTGCCTGTCACTTTTTTCCATGCTTCAGCAGTCGATGGTAATACGGCCATACCACCACCCATCGCCATTTTCAATTTGCTGTGATCAAGCTGTTTAAACTCTTCATTGTTCACAAGCGCATTGAATAAAGTATTCACCGCAGGGAAGAAAGTTGGTTGATATTTGCGTAATTCTTTCATCACCGCAGGTAAGTCACGCGGGTTTGGAATTAAGACGTTTGCCTGACCTTTGTACATGCCGTAAAGCGCACACACCATGAATGCAAAGATGTGATACAGCGGCAATGCACAGAAAATACGGTCATCTGGCTGACCATCTTGTGCACCGAATTTACTCTGGAAAATACCATCACATTGCAGCATGTTTGCCACAAGGTTGCGGTGTGTTAATTCTGCACCCTTAGATACACCTGTTGTACCACCCGTGTATTGCAACACAGCCGTATCACTTAAAGTTAAGCTTGGGCGTTTGTAGTTGCTTGGGCTTACTTTAGACATTGCTGCGTTAAATTTAACGTGACCCGGAATGTTCCATGCAGGAATTTGCTTACGCACTGAACGTAAAACAAAATTCACCAACGTGCCTTTTAATGCACCTAGCATATCGCCCACAGAAGCAACAACAACATGCTTCACAGGGGTTTTACCAATAATCGCCTGATAAACGGATGCAAAGTTTTCAATAATCACTAAAACTTCAGAACCAGAGTCATTTAATTGATGCTCTAACTCACGCGAAGTATAAAGTGGATTCACGTTCACCAAAACTAAACCTGCGCGGAACACCCCCAGTGCAACCACAGGATATTGAAGTACGTTCGGCATCATCACCGCAACACGCGAGCCAGGTGCCAAACCTAAACTTTGTAAATAAGTTGCAAATTTACGGCTAGCTTCTTCTAGTTCACTAAAGCTTAAAACCTTATCCATAAAGATAAAGGCATCACGTGAACCAAATTTTTGGAAATTACGTTCAAAAATGTCTACGAGTGACGTATTTTCTGCAGGCAGTTCTACAGTTTCTGGAATCCCTGTCTTTTGGTATTCAGCAAACCAAATCTTTTCCATAATGCCAATTTCTCCAATCAATAATCCTTAGTTTTAAACTGTTTTTCTCAATACAGGACGTCGTTCTTTGCTTGTTTATGTCCCGTATTGCATCCATTTTCACGAATATAAACCATATATAACGTATTTTGCTTAAAAAACGCTAGTATTATCTTTGAATTAACAGTTTATTTGCTTTTTGGTAACCGCGTGGTAAGAGATGACCTTTCGTGCCGCGCTTCGCCACATACTTCAGCAAATCGTCGCCTTTGAGTTTGAGTTGTTGCTGTCCTGCAAATACTTGAATTGCTTCATCTAAACTTAAAGGCAACATAGACACCAACTGATCTTTTTCCTCAAGTTGTATCAATTTATTACCTTTACCTTTATTCAAAATTGGCAATTCTGACAGTTCAATCACCAGTAAACGCCCTGCTGAACTGAGCAGTGCAACATGACTCGCGTGTTCAATCATTTGCAAGTTCATCACTGTCGATTGTTCAGGCAAAGACAGGAATGCTTTACCTGCTTTGGCACTGGTATCTAACTGTTTGGCCTGCGTTTTAAAGCCGTAACCTTTGCTGCTGGCTGCTAGAATTTCAGTCTCATCATCGGCAATCAGCAATTGTTTAAAGCCAACACCACTGGCAGGAGCAAGTTTTGAACTTAATGGTTCGCCCAAGCCACGTGCCGAAGGCAGGCTATTAATTGGCAACGCATAACTGCGTCCCGTATCATCTAAAATATAGACGCGCTGATTGGATTTGCCTTGTGCATGACTGAGATATTGATCACCCGCACGGAAGTTTAGATTTTCCGCATCGACCTCATGCCCTTTGGCACAACGAATCCAGCCTGCTTCAGACAACACCACCGTTACAGGGTCGGCAGGTAGCATATCTTGTTCATTAATCGCAGTCGCTTCGGCACGCAATACAATTGGTGAACGACGATCATCACCAAACTTTTTCGCGTCTTCTTTCAACTCACTGATAATTAAATTTTTCAATGATTCAGGATTCGCCAATTGTTCACGAATAATGGCAGCGCGTGCTTCTAATTCTTCTTGTTCACGACGAATTTCCATTTCTTCAAGCTTAGCCAAATGACGCAGCTTTAATTCCAAAATGGCTTCAGCCTGAATTTCATCAATACCAAAATGCGCCATCAACTCGGCTTTAGGATGATCTTCTTCACGAATAATCCGAATCACGGTATCAATATCTAAATAGGCAATCAGCAAACCTGCCAAAATGTGCAGTCGCTTTTCGATTTTATTAAGATGATATTGCAAACGACGTGTGACGGTATTTTTACGAATCTCAATCCATTCCAGCAAAATACGACGAATCGATTTCACCTGCGGACGACCATCTGCGCCAATCATGTTCATATTGACACGATAGCTCGATTCTAAATCGGTCGTGGCAAACAAGTGACTCATCACCGCTTCGGCATCAATACGGTTAGAACGGAGTACAATCACCAAACGGGTTGGGTTTTGATGGTCGGATTCATCACGCACATCGCTCACCAACGGCAGTTTTTTCGCCTGCATTTGATCGGCAATTTGGGTAATGATTTTTGAACCCGAAACCTGATACGGCAATTCGGTAATTACGATTTCATTTTTTTCGATGCTGTACACCGCACGCATACGGTAACTACCACGACCTGTACTTTGCATTTTCAGCAATTCTTCAGGTGGGGTAATAATTTCAGCTTTAGTCGGTAAATCTGGTGCAGGAATATATTCTGCAACTTTTTCGTCGGTTAAATTTGGGTTACGAATCAGGGCAATTGTGCCTTTCACCACTTCACGCAAGTTATGCGGTGGAATATCGGTCGCCATTCCCACGGCAATACCTGTGGTGCCATTCAGCAAAATATTCGGTACACGCGCAGGCAAATTGACAGGTTCTTTTAATGAGCCATCAAAGTTATCTTGCCAATCACAAGTACCTTGCCCCAATTCCGCCAAAAGTACTTCACTATATTGCGATAGTTTGGCTTCGGTATAACGCATGGCGGCAAAGGATTTAGGATCATCGGGTGACCCCCAGTTGCCCTGCCCTTCAATAAATGGGTAACGATAACTGAACGGCTGCGCCATCAACACCATAGCTTCATAACAAGCATAATCACCATGTGGATGGTATTTACCCAATACATCCCCTACGGTACGGGCCGATTTTTTCGGTTTGCCACTGTGTTTGAGTCCAAGCTCACTCATGGCGTACACAATACGGCGCTGTACAGGTTTTAAACCATCGCTGATATGGGGTAATGCACGATCCATAATCACGTACATGGCATAGTTAAGGTATGCACGTTCGGTAAATTCTGCTACGGAACGGTTTTCTGTTGCATGATGCGCAAGGCTTGTCATAAAACCTGTCGTCCTAAATCATTTGTTTTTGTATCAATCGGCTTATGCTATGCCGCAGCAGCATCCTGCACAAGGGCTAGTAAGGATGCTCTGCGACAATTTGTGTCTTATGCCGTAAAAATATTCATTTTATAAAAAACAGCAATGCAAAATATACGATGGCTGGTGGTTATTTTACAAACCTATCGACTCTAAAGTTCTGCCTTTGGTTTCTTCACCCAACACCACAATCACCAAAGCAACGGCCAATAAAACCGCTGTAAACATCATAAAGACATAACTAAAGCCATTTTGCATGACCATCATGTGTGTGACCACCATCGGGGCGATAATACCGCCCATGCGTCCAATGGCCGAGGCCCAACCTGAACCAAAAGCACGAATATTGGTTGGATATTGTTCAGGAGTATAAGTGTATAGCACACCCCATGCGCCCAAGTTGAAGAACGACATCAAACAACCCCAGAACATGATCATTGCTACACTGTCGGCCTGACCAAAGAAATAAGCCGATACGGCACACATGCCAATAAAACCAGCTAGTGTGGCTTTGCGCCCTAATTTTTCGACCAGCCAAGCAGCTGCAATATAACCGGGTAATTGCGCCAAAATCATGCCCAACACATATTCAAATGACTGTACGATGCTGTAGCCTTGCTGCACCAACAGACTAGGCAACCAAGTGAAAATGCCATAATAGGAATAGACAATGCCAAACCAAATCAGCCACAGCATTAAACTACGGCGTGCAAATGGCCCCGACCACAGTTGGGTAAAAGAGATATGCTGTTTAGCGGCAACAGGCTGAACTTCAATCTGTTCAATGACTTCTACCCCACATTGACGCTCAAAATTTTGTACCAGTGCATGTGCTTCGGCAATACGACCACGATTGATCAGATATGGGATAGATTCAGGGACTTTTTTCCAGATAACCAAGGCATATAAGGCAGGCAAACCACCGATTAAAAATGCTGTATGCCAATCAAATTTTGGAATCACAAAATAAGAAACCAATGCCGCACATAACCACCCCAAGCCCCAAAAACTTTCCAGCAATACAATAAAACGCCCACGCACATGCGCAGGAATGTATTCACTGACCAAAGTCACCGCTACGGGAAGCTGCCCGCCCAAACCTAAACCGACAATAAAGCGAAAGACCAGTAACCAAGTTAAATTCGGCGCAAAGGCACAAGCGGCAGTAGCTAGACTGTAAATCACCAAGGTGGTGGCAAATACAGTTTTACGTCCAATTTTATCGGCCAGACCACCTGAAAAGACTGCGCCAATGGCCATTCCGACAAAGCCAATTGACACCACCATGCCTTTTTCGGCAGGGGTCATGCTCCAGTCTTCTGCCATTTTTGCCAAAATAAAGGAGATCAGTCCTGTATCCATGGCATCAAACATCCAGCCCAAACCAATCACCACCAGTAGGCTATAGTGGAATTTTCCAATGGGTAGACGTTGCACACGCGAAACTAAATCCATAACACACTCTTTAAGTTGGCTAAAAGGATATGGGCTAAAACACAACTGCTGTTGTATTTTTATACTATGAATTGACAGGATGTGGATAGCATTAAAAAACCGATCTAGTGATCGGTTCGCTTCTATTTAAATATTCAATACAATTCTTATAACCAATTAGGTTTCATCTTTAGAGGATGCTGAATGTTCATCATCATCCTGATAAATAAATTTAGGCATTTCTAAGCCAAAATAAATCGCAATCAAACGCAAGGTAAAACCAAAAATAAGTGTTGCGATCACGGTTAATTCAAGCGATAAACCGATTTCGATACACAACCAATAGCAAATTACGGAAACAAAAGAAATACTGGCATATAGCTCACGGCGGAACACTAAAGGCACATCGTTACACAGAATATCACGCAGAATCCCACCTGACACACCTGTTAAGACGCCTGCAACGGCAGACACCACAAAGCCATGCCCCATTTCCAAAGCAATTTGACAACCAATAATAGTGAAGCCAATTAAGCCTAAAGCATCGAGCACCAAGAAAATGGAACGTAAATGACGCATCCATTTGGCAATTAAAATGGTGATAAAAGCTGCAATACAGGTCAGCACCAAATATTCAGGATGTTTGACCCAAGTCAGTGGATAATGCCCTAATAACACATCTCGCACCGAACCACCACCCAATGCGGTGACACAGGCAATTAAGGTGACACCAAACCAATCCATGCTACGACGCCCTGCAGACAATGCGCCTGTCATCGCTTCTGCGGTAATCGCGATTAAGTAAATGACCAACAACAACATGGACTTGCCCTTCTTTCACTAGGCCAATAGATGCGCGTTATAATAAGCGAAAAACCAAGATAAAGTTATAAAAATTGCGCACAACATTGCTTAAGTTTTTTACCCGAACCACAAATACACGGCTGTTTCATAGTCGGCTGTTGCCCTGTGGTCGGATCTAGAAAATACCAACGGGCCTGATGTTGCACAAAATGGGAAATTTCATGGTGAATTTGCGCCTGCTTGGCATCGTGGTAATGGGCTTTAAATTCAACTTGGGCATGGCTTTTATCTAGCTTTTCATTGCTATTCAGCACTTCGAGCTTTAACCATTGATTCGACTTGCTCCAATCTGCAATTGCGTCAACATCCAAACTTGCCTGTTGTCCTAGCGCAGTAGTTTGCACAATATAATCAATTTGTTGCAAGGCAAAAGCGCTATAGCGTGAACGCATGAGTTGGCTCGCGGTTTCTGCATGTGCCTGCCCCACGTGTAAAGGTTGGCAGCAGTATTGATAATCGCCTTGCCCGCACGGACATGCCAAGTGATGCATAGAAAATTCCAGAAATTTAAATCAATAATAGGGTCTGTTGACACTTCGTCTATATTTGCAATGGCAACAGCCCCAAAACAGCCTGACAATGCAGGCTATTTTAGCGGAAGCACAAGACTGAAATGCAGTTTGGCGTTCAGTTTATGATGCGCTTGAAGATTCCTGCTGAATCAAATGCACTTTTTCAATTTTATGTCCATCCATGGTCACAATTTCAAAAACATAACCATCGGAAAGCAGCTTTTCACCGTTTTCAGGCAAACGCCCCAAATGGAATAAAATATAGCCTGATAAAGTTGAATATTGCTCGCTTTCATCCACCAAATCACGACCTAATAATAAAGATACGTGACGAATATCAATGGAACCATCTAGCAATAATGTGCCATCTTCCAAACTTTCAGCACTGGCTTCGAGAGCATCTTCATCAGGGAATTCGCCTGCAATTGCTTCCAGAATATCAATAGGTGTGGCAACGCCTTCAATCGAGCCATATTCATTCAGCACAATCGCCATTTGCAGCGGTGCTTGACGCAATTGCTCCATCACCATCAAAACTTGGGCATTTTCATGCACAATCACGGGTTCACGCAAATGTGTTTCAAAGTCCAGTACACCTGTTTCAATGTATTGATTCATGACTTTATGGGTTAAGACAATGCCTGAGATATTGTCCAGTTCACCACGTGCCACAATCACTCGTGAATGGGTCATACTTAATAATTGGCTGCGAATTGAGGCATCATCTTCGTCTAAATCAATCCATTCCAGTTCAGGACGTGGCGTCATCACCGATTTTACAGGACGCTCAGATAAGCCCAACACTCCTTGTACCATCACGCTGTGATAGACGCCATTTTCAGCATCAAAGACTTCATCAGCAAAGGCGCGGGTAGCCAAAACATCTTCGTTGATATGACTGCTTTCTGTCGTATTTTGACTTTTGCCACCTAACATCCGCATCACAGCCGAAGCAGTACGGTAGCGTAAATCGGTGGTGGTCACGGTTTTTTCCTGATTTCTGCGGATGGTTTGGTTCAGGAATTCAATCATCACCGAGAAGCCGATGGCGGCATATAAATAGCCTTTTGGAATGTGATAGCCAAAGCCTTCCACCACCAATGAGAAACCAATCATCATCAGGAAGCACAGGCATAGAATCACCACGGTAGGATGCTTATTGACAAAGTCCATGAGCGCTTTAGAGGCCCACAACATAATGCCAATGGCGATAATCACCGCAATCATCATGACCGATAAATGCTGCACCATGCCCACAGCGGTAATCACGCTGTCGAGTGAGAACACCGCATCTAGCACCACAATCTGCACAATCACCATCCAGAAAGTCGCGTGCACAGGGTTTTCTTCTTTTAGTGCTGGTTTGCCTTCAATGCGTTCGCGCAGTTCCATGGTGCCTTTAAACAACAGGAACACACCACCAAACAGTAAAATCAGGTCACGTCCAGAGAAAGGATGTTCAAAAATATGAAACAGTGGTTGGGTCAGAGTGACGACCCACGCGATAGAGGCGAGTAAAATCAGGCGCATCCCCAAGGCGAGAAGCAAGCCCACCACCCGTGCCGTATTGCGTTGTTCTGGCGGTAACTTTTCTGCCAAAATGGCAATAAACACCAAGTTATCAATGCCTAATACAATTTCAAGCACAATCAGGGTCAATAACCCGACCCACGCTGCGGGGTCAGACATCCATTCAAAGATCATGCGCTCTTCTCCTGAATATCATGGGTCATAAGTGCCACACGGCGATGACACTGAAAAGATAAGTTTGCTTGCTCTGGTTGGCACAGCATGTAATTTAAAAATATTCGTTCGGTGCGACTACTGCCACTGTCCATGACGATTCTATAGTTGTCAGACAAGCTTTGAGTATAGGAAAGTTTGCGCTCAGATTCATCCCCTTTTTGCGACATCATCCACGTCAATGCAGCACTTTCACAAATCTTTGCAAATTGAACACTGCATACTGACGGGTTTGTCATATTTGAGCACTAAGCTAGAGCCAACAAAAAGAACATGCTATGGTGAAGAAAATAAATGAATAGCGAATTAAGAATGACCCAATATATCAATAATCCATCTCCTCAAACCTCTCAACCTTTGGTGGCACTGTACTGTGGTTCGCGCTCTGGCAATAACCCGATTTATCAGGAAAAAGCAGTACAACTGGCAAGAAAACTGGCCGAGCAAGGCTTTGGTATGGTCTACGGCGGTGCGAGTATTGGATTAATGGGTTTGGTTGCCGACACCGTTGTGCAACATGGTGGGCAAGCGGTGGGAGTAATTCCTGAATTTATGCTGGATTATGAAATTGCCCACAGTAATTTAACCGAGTTACACGTAGTCAAAAGCATGCATGAGCGTAAAGCGATGATGGCAGATCGCGCCAGTGCTTTTGTGGCGTTGCCAGGCGGCTTGGGTACTTTTGAAGAGATTTTGGAAATTGCCACTTGGGGGCAATTGAATCAGCACCAAAAACCGATGATTTTATATAATGTAAATGGCTTTTATGATGCGCTGATTCAGCAGTTAGATCATGCGGTACACGAAGGTTTTTTACCACCACAGCACCGCGCTAAACTGATCGTGTGTAACCACTCCCATAAAATTATTAATGCCTTGAAGAATTTGGATTCTCCACGTCATTTTGTGGGTTGAACTTTTTTAGCTACATGAAATAGCAATAAAAATGAAAGTGAAAGCGAGTCGGTGACTCGCTTTTTTTAATTCACTGTTCATTGGTTTTTACAGCACAAAAAAGAGAACACCAAAGTGCCCTCTTTAATAGATTTCTAATTTTGCAATGCTGTTAGTTAAGCTTGATTTGGTAGACGGCAGTAGTTCCACTGACTTCATTACCCACAACTAACAGTGGCTTGCCGTTAGGCGAGTCTTTGGCTGCAATAAAGATCAAACCTTCGGGACCGAGATTTGAATTTTCAACGGTAACCTCATTACCTTCTGCATCGAAAGATGTACGGGTTTCACCAAACTTACGATCATTAAAATACTCAACAAAAGATGCTTGTGTCGGTTGGGTAATGTCGTACACCATAATGCCACCCATACGCTCCAACCCAATAAAGGCAAAAGTTTTTTGACCAATTTTACCTAAAGCAATGCCTTCAGGCTCAGGGCCTTTATTGTCACTACGATCATCTATACTTAATTTTTCATGATTGGTATTAAAGTATTCTGGAAATAATTCAGCAGCTTTACGTTCAAAGTCATTTTTTGAGTCCCAAACAATTTTTTTGGTTTTAGGATCTACAATACTGAATGAACGTCCACCATAAGCATATAGTTTGTCATAGGTCATGAAACCATCGCTGTCTAGCACAGGCTCACCATTTGTATCTTTCTTGTAACCTTGCGTCCAAGTAATCGTCAAACGACCCAATTGTGAATCTTTAATTAAATTATCTGCACAAACTTCATTGGCATCTGTAGTGGTACATGCTTTAAATACGTTTGAATCAAGCTTTGCGCCTTTAACCCCTGACTTTAATAGACGTAAATGCGCTGCATAATCGCCCATGGTACTGAAGCCTTTATTATTGAATAAGTGTTTAACACGAATTTCTTCTGCATAACCCTGAGTTATTTCATCCGTACCAAAATATAAGTCTTCATCAACCAACCATTCACGCGCATCACCTTCATTGGCAGTGACCAAGTAGCTTTGTCCATTGGCTTGATATTGCGCAATTGCATCTGGCATATACATGCCATATAAGCCTGGCCAAGCTTGAATATTAATCATCCCCTCATTTTTAGCACAGGCTGTAATCGTTTTACCGTTATAGTCTTGCTTACCAACAACACAATCACGATCACCTGCATCTAAAGCATTTGCAGCTAAGCCAAAGTTTTTATAACCCAATGGGAAAATATCGACCACTTGGTCTTGAATCAAATCAATCACAGCAATAGCATTGTTTTCTTGTAGACTTGCCCAAGCAGTTTTACCATCGTCACTCACCGCAATATATTCAGGCTCTAAATCTTGTGCGACAGTCGCATTTGGCCCAAAAATACGCACGCCCGCATCAAGCAATTCCTGCTTACGTGTATTCCATGCCTGAAAATCTGCAGTTTTTACAGTAGGCTTGTTGATGTCAGTTAGATTAATAATACTGATTGAACCTTCTGGATCAATCTTATAACCTTCATTTGGCTCACCTTCATTGGCAACCAAGACTTTTTTGCCATCTGGAGTAAAAGTCAACATATCAGGCAATGCACCGACTTCAACTTTGCTGATAAAGCTCAGGTCTTTGGCTTTAAAAAATGCCACGATGCCTTTATCAGTTTTAGGTGTTGCCTGAACAGCTAAAGCGACAATACCTTGATGTACCGCAACACTATTGACTTCAGAATTCGCCAAATGAGTCTTGGCATCCAAGCTGTTCAGCTTAACAGGTGCACTTGGGTTGCTTAAATCCAGTACATCGACCACGCCATTTTTCGCATTGACTACAAATAAACGTTTACTTTCAGCATCATAAGCAGAAATTTCCGCAGCACTCGCACCAAAAACTTGTGCATCGTATTCCCCTAAACGCTCCAAACTAATTGTTGTAGGTGTTGCTTCAACAACTTCTTCTTTTACAGGAATAGGATCATTATTATCATTACAGCCCACCATCCCCACAGACAATAAAGCCAACATTAATGCAGAAATTTGCGTTTTCATAAATTACTCATCATTTTTCTAAATGCACCCAACTTACAAACTCAAAGTGAATAATCGGTGACAAATAGATGACAATTTCATTGCATTTCCTTGAATTTTCAAACACTTTTCATGTTTTTATAGATGCAGTCCGCTAGATTGCAAAATGGTTTAAACTAGACCAAATGTCCATTTTGCCGAGTTATGAACCAAACACCGACCCATCAAGCCCTGCATCCTGAATACCGTCTTTTGGTATTTCTGGTTTCAATTGGCTTTTTTATGCAGGCGCTCGACACCACCATTGTGAATACAGCAATCCCTGCAATGGCGAATAGCCTGCAGGAAGACCCGCTGCGGATGCACAGTGTTGTGGTGGCGTATGTGCTCTCGGTGGCAGCGTGTATTCCATTAAGTGGATGGTTGGCAGATCGTTTTGGGGTACGCAATACCTATTTTGCAGCGATTATCATTTTTACCCTTGCCTCTTTGGGTTGTGCTGCAGCAGCGAGTCTGAATGAATTACTGTTTTATCGGGTGATTCAAGGTATTGGTGGCGCATTGCTCTTGCCTGTCGGGCGCTTGGCGATGTTAAAAATCATTCCACGTACCCAGTTTTTATCTGCCATGAGCCTGATGAGTCTGGCAGGGTTGATTGGCCCCTTAATTGGCCCAACTCTGGGTGGCTGGTTGGTCGAAGTCGCCACGTGGCACTGGATTTTCCTGATCAACATTCCTATAGGCATCTTGGGCTGTTGGATTTGTATTAAAGCCATGCCGAATGTGACTGAAACTGAAGTTAAAAACTTTGATTTTCTCGGGTTTATCCTATTAGTTGTGGCGATGGCGGGCTTATCTTTAGGCATCGAAAATTTTGCCAATCCACAATATAACCTGCTTTGGAATTTTGCGTTAATCTTGGCTGGTGGTATTGCTGCAGCATGCTATGCTCGCCATGCTCACACCCATCAAAATGCCTTATTTCGCAGTGATTTATTTAAAAATCGCTTATATGCGATTGGTATTTTAGGTAACTTTTTTGCCCGCTTCGGGGGCAATGCCATGCCTTTTATCATGCCAATCATGCTACAGGTGGCTTTTGGTTTTGAACCGTTTCTCACGGGTTTGATGATGATTCCGACTGTGCTCGGTTCTTTGGTATCTAAACCAATTATTCGGCCTTTAATTCAACGTTTTGGCTATCGGCAGTTTTTACTGACCAATACGTTATTGGTCGGGGCGTGTATTGCTAGTTTTGCGCTGACCACTGCTGAAACTGCGACTTGGTTACGTGCCTTGCATTTTTTTATATTTGGGGTGCTTAATTCATTGCAGTTTGTGGGTATGAATACCTTTACACTCAAAGATTTACCTCAACAAGATGCCAGCAGCGGCAATAGTTTTTTATCCATGATTATGATGCTGTCGATGAGTATTGGCGTGGCATTGGCAGGTACTTTGGTGAATATGTTTAGTGCCTATTACGGCGCAGGTCAGTTAGTCAGTGCCTTTCATGCCACTTTAATTTGTTTGGGTGTATTAAATATTTTGGCATTTTTAGTGTTTTGGAATATCCCCAAACACACGGCTGTTTAAAACGCCATTACCGAAAGCGCATGGTGCTACACCGCACTGCACGTTATGATATGACTTTGCTCCGCGAAGCTTTTTCAACATGCGCAAACCGTCCAATCAAGCTAAAAACTCAGCTTTTACACCGCACTATCGTATGACCATTGCGATGCTTGGCAGTGCTGTTTTGGCGGTTTTATTGTATTTGGGTGTGTTGCGCCAACAACCTGCGGCAACCGAAGAATATCCGATTCAAGGATTTGACGTGTCACATCATCAAGGCGATGTTCAGTGGCATAAAATTTCCCCACAAAAATATGCCTTTGTCTATTTAAAAGCCACCGAAGGGGGCGATTTTAAAGACCGTAAATTTCAGGATAACTGGCTCAAAGCCCGTGAACATGGCTTTTTGGTCGGCGCCTATCATTTTTATCGCTTATGCCGTGATGGAGCAATTCAGGCAGAAAACTTTATTGCGACTGTTCCAAAAAAATCCGACAGTTTGCCACCTGTAATTGACTTGGAGTATGACAGCAACTGCATCAATACCTATACCAAAGAACAGTTACTGCGCGAAATTCAAATCATGCATGATGCGCTATATCAACATTATGAAAAACAACCGATTTTTTATGTATCTAAAGCCTTTTACAATATGGTATTAACTGAAAGCTTTAAGCAAACACCACTTTGGGTCAGAGAATATCAGGGTAAACCACAACTGGCAGGTCAGCCAAAATGGTTATTTTGGCAACATACCAATCAGGGTCAAATAAAAGGTATTCACAGCCCAGTCGACCTAAATGTTTTTTATGGCAATACCAAACAATGGCAGCATTTTTTAACAGACAACGCAATTCAACCCACAAGACTTGAACCGAACCAGAAAAAATAACAAGATAGCTGCATCACAATAAAAAAGTACCGTCATGAAAATTATGAAAGGACTGCTTTGGGCTGCTCTTACGCTCAGCATTTGTGCAGGATTCGCACTGCTTTACCTATTACAACCCGCAGGCAAACTAGAACAATTTTCCGCATGGCAATATTCAACAAAAACCGCAAATGCCAACTTAAAAGTACATTATTTTGGCGTATCTACCCTATTGTTTGATGATGGTGAAAACCAAATTCTGATTGATGGATTTTTTAGTCGCCCCTCTCTTGCACAAGTCATGTGGAACAAGTTAGACAGCCAACCAGCCTTATTGCACAAGTTGATTCAACAGCATCAATTACAACGCACACGTGCGATTTTGATCACCCATTCGCATTATGATCACACGCTAGATTTGCCATTTTTGGCGCAGCAACTCAAACACAGTCAAATCATCGGTTCAGAAAGTAGTTTGAACATTGCCCGTGGTGCCGCAATTCCTGAATCTCGATTAAGCCTTGTCAATCCTGCCCAACCAATACAGATTGGAAAGTTTAAGATTACGGCTATTCCATCACAGCATACCCCTGCCACCGCTGTGAATAATGATTTAGGTGAACAAATTCAACAACGATTGTCCTTACCTGCCCGTTTTTATGAATTTAAAGAAGGCGGCAGTTTTGATTATTACATTCAGCATCCTGAACAGAACATTTTAGTCAAAGCCAGTACAGGCGCGATTTCTAAACAATTACAACACTTGCAGGTAGATACTTTATTTTTAGGGATTGCACAGCTCTCTAAACAATCGGTTGCTTTTCAACAGCATTATATAGATGAAACTGTGGGAACGTTGCGCCCTCGTGTCGTGATTCCAATTCATTGGGATAATTTTTTCCAGCCTTTAGCGCGCCCTTTAGAGTTTTTGCCCCGCATTGCCGACCATAGCCCACGGAGTTTACAGCGTTTGATCGACTATGCAGAACAGCAATCGACACAGGTGATTTTGCTGAATAGCAACACGCCTTATCCGCTTGCTCCGATGCTACAACCGACTTCCTAAACATGCGATACTGTTGAAATCTAAACGCTTCATCTAGTTTGTGCCATGCGGAAAATCATTCATATTGATATGGATGCCTTTTATGCCTCTGTTGAGCTGCGCAGTCGTCCTGAATTGCAGCATTTACCTGTGGTGATTGCTTCGCATCATCCTCGTGCTGTGATTGCCGCGGCATCCTATCCTGCGCGTGAGTTTGGTTTACGTTCTGCCATGTCGATGGCACAAGCCCGCAAACGCTGCCCGCAGGTGGTGGTACTCGAACCCAATTTTGCACTCTATCGTGAGGTTTCCACACAAATTCATCAGATTTTTCAGCGTTATACACCACTTATTGAACCCTTGTCTTTAGATGAAGCTTATTTAGATGTCACCGAAAATTTACAAGGTATTCCAAGCGCAACTGAAGTCGCAATGCGGATTCGGGCAGATATTTTTCAAAGTACAGGTTTAACGGCCTCGGCAGGTGTCGCACCGAATAAATTTTTAGCCAAAATTGCTTCGGACTGGCATAAACCCAATGGCATTTGCGTGATTAAACCCAGTCAAGTGCAGCAGTTTATTCAGGACTTACCCTTAAAGAAAATTCCAGGCGTAGGTAAAGTCACGCAGGAAAAATTAAAAAGCTTGAATTTAAATACCTTGGGCGATTTGCAACACATTGAAGAAAACCTGTTGATTCATCATTTTGGCAAATATGGAAAACGCCTGTTTTTATTTGCCCAAGGGATTGATGAACGTCCTGTGCAGGCAGAACGTGAGCGCCAGCAAATTTCCAAAGAAATCACCTTTGATGATGACTTAAACTTAGCCGAATGTGCAGCTTACTGGTCTAGCTTGATTGATCAGGTTTGGCATAGTTTAGTGAAAAAACAATATGTTGCACGTGGCGTATCGGCCAAATTGAAACTCAAAAATTTTCAGGTCTTACAACATAGCAAAAGTTTTAAACAGCCACTTGAGAGCAAAAACGATCTTGAAAAAGTCCTGCAACTTTTGCTTCACGAAATGCATATTCCCGCACAGGATCAATTCCGTTTAATTGGGGTCGGTCTGTATCAACTCAGCTCTGCCGATGAACAAGCACAACTGTCTTTACTGTAAATATCACGACTCGTAAATATCACGGATATTAAAGCTATAAACTCGCAGCACGGCATGACAGCCTGCCAAAGCAATGCTTACCGATGAATACTAAAGCTATTTTTGTATAAATTTCAGCCAAAAGAATAAAAATAAGACAATTTACCCTTCACAGTTGTGCTTTTTAGAGTAATCTATGCGCGCGATGTATTTATCCGTACATACGCTGAGATGTCAAAAATCACCATTACTTTTGGCATACTTGTCCTGTGATTGGCGTGACGATCAAATCCGAAGATTACAGGACAACTCTGCGCTTGGCACTTCGCCGCTTTGATACACCGTCTCTCTTTTCCTCGTATTTTCCATTCAACTACTTTTTATTTTAAGTAGACTGCTGCCTGCATATTTTCCACGTGCTTGCCTGCCTCTATAATACCTCACGCTTTTTATACCTAATCGCTTGGCGCGAGGATTACACCCAATGGCTGTTCAACGTCTACATATTCAAAAACGTTATTCTGAAATTGCAATTTCTGGAAATTTAGTCCATTTGGCAGGGCAACTGGCAGAAGACACACAACAAGATATTGTGGGGCAAACCCAACAAACACTTGCCCTGATTGATCGTTTACTGGCAGATGCGGGTACAGATAAAAGCCACATCATGTCGGTAATGATTTTTCTAAAAGACATTGAGCGCGATTATGCCGCAATGAATCAAGTTTGGGATGCTTGGGTGGCAGATATACAAACTTTACCGCGTACCTGCGTAGAAGCCAAGTTATATCATCCTGACGTTTTAGTTGAGATGACTGTGGTTGCAGTCAAACCTGAAGAGCAACCCAACGTATAACAGATGTGATTGGATCAGGAACATACCCAAAAAAATCAGCATGTCATGGCGACATGCTGATTCATGTTGTCTATCTAGTGATTTTAGTGGCAAGCGTTTAGCCCAATACCTTCACTTTATGGCGTACAGAATGCGCTAAAAAATCATACTTCTTTAAGGCAGTATCCAAATCTTCTAAATCTGCATAAGATGACGATGATTGCCCAAAAGCTTCGCGTAATTCGTGATATTCAGGCACATCTTCATAACGCAGCACTTTATAACCCGCCAAACGCAGCAATTCATCTTGGTATTGCGCATTGCGGCTACGTTTCAACATCAACAAATCATCTAAAGCCACAATTGCAACAACTTGATGATTGGCATCCAACACCACAAAATCGGCAATCATATTGCGGTATTTATGTCGAGTACGTGAAAATTTCGTGGTCAGCAAGGCATCAAAAGACACATGCGCCAAGATGATATGTTGAGGTAAAATTTCCTGCAAACGTGTATACGTCAGCTGTTCATTTAAGCTAAAAATTGCACGTTGCTTTAGTGCACTGTCCTGAGGTTTTTCTCTATTTTCCAAGCCCTTAACCGCCATCAAGAGAAAGAAAATCAGTATCAAAACCCCAATCAAAATATAAATGGTCATCATTCAATCCTTAAAATCATTTTTTATAGTTGTTTCGGCTTCATGCCGATTTTTTCATCAAATCAGTATATAACACGCTTTTATATTTAAACGTTCCATTTAAGAAACTACATGAAACATTGACAAAACCATCATAGAAACAGAAATTTTGTTTCACAAGCTCGCCTTTTGTCTAAGTGCTGTAGCATCTAAGCGTGTTTTTATCATTAGATACGAATACTGTATAGCATGCAAAAAAATAACAAAGCAATGCTTAACAGATTCGATTGTCGGACAATTCCGATGAAATGAAAAGCAAACAAAAAAGGCGCTGCAGCGCCTTTTGATGGATCTTAACTTCAAGTACTAAGCTTTCGATTTTGGCTTAGATTTTTTGTGTGAAAATGGACGTTTTTCACCTGTTTCACGTGGCGGCAAACCTGTGTGCTGAGTCAATATTTGCCCTTTCTTCGGACGATTACTGTTCTGAGCACGATTGCCACTTTGCCCCGTACGTTTTTGTGAATCACCCGCGACAGTCGAGTTTTTCTTACGTGCCGTTTGATACTGTCCATCTGTGCCTTGCGGCTGATAGGTTGGAATCAGGTGCTGTTTAGAGTTTCCGATTAAATCTGCACGTCCCATTTCTTTTAAGGCTTCACGCAACAACGGCCAGTTGTTTGGATCATGGTAACGTAAGAAAGCTTTATGCAAACGACGACGTTTTTCGCCTTTGACAATATCCACATTTTCGGTATAACGCGCCACTTTGGCCAGTGGGTTTTTACCTGTGTAATACATGGTCGAAGCGGTCGCCATTGGCGATGGATAGAAAGTCTGTACCTGATCGGCACGGAAACCATTCTTTTTCAGCCACAACGCCAAATTCATCATGTCGTAATCGGTCGTTCCTGGGTGTGCAGCAATAAAGTACGGAATCAAATATTGCTCTTTGCCCGCCTCTTTACTGAAACGATCAAACATTTGTTTAAAACGGTCATACGTACCAATACCTGGTTTCATCATCTTAGATAATGGGCCTTTTTCGGTATGCTCAGGTGCAATTTTTAAATAACCGCCCACATGATGCGTCACCAATTCACGTACATATTCAGGGTTCAACACTGCCAAGTCATAACGTAAACCTGAACCAATCAGAATTTTTTTAATACCTTTCAGTTCACGCGCTTTACGATATAACTGGGTTAAAGGTGCATGATCGGTATGTAAGTTTTGACATACGCCCGGGAATACACAAGAGGGTTTACGACAATTCTTTTCAATTTCAGGGTCTTTACAATGCAAACGGTACATATTTGCAGTCGGGCCACCTAAGTCTGAAATAATGCCAGTAAAGCCAGGCGCAGTATCCCGAATTTTTTCCACTTCACGCAAAATGGATTCTTCAGAACGGTTTTGGATAATTCGTCCTTCGTGTTCGGTAATCGAACAGAAAGTACAGCCACCAAAACAACCACGCATGATATTGACCGAAAACTTGATCATATCAAAAGCAGGGAAACGTGCATTGCCATAAGATGGATGCGGCAAACGTGCATACGGTAAATCGAATACATAGTCCATTTCTTCCGTAGTCAACGGAATAGGCGGTGCATTCAACCACACATCACGTTCACCATGCTTTTGCACCAAAGCACGCGCATTGCCTGGGTTAGTTTCTAAATGCAAAATACGGTTAGCATGCGCATACAGCACAGGATCATTCGCCACTTCCTCAAAAGAAGGCAAACGAATCACTGCCAATTCACGTGGGGGTAATTTGTGTTTAATTGCTTTTGAAGCAGGCTGCAATTGCACAATCTGGGTATCTGCATCTAGCTGATCACCTTCACGAACAATTGGATTGCTGACTACATCTTTCTGGAAATTTTGATATTGCGCGAGGTTGTTGCCCTTATCTTTTTCAATCTCACAACCGTCTAAATCTTCGGTCATCACATAAGGGTTGATGATTGGATCGACACGGCCCACGCTATCTACATCATTAGATGCAATTTCAACAAATTTGGATTTAGACGCACGGTTATGTTTATTGATAATAAATGCTGTACCACGTACATCTGTAATTTCGTGGATTTTTTCACCTTTGGCCAAACGGTGGATCACTTCAATAATCGAACGCTCGCCATTGCCGTACATCAATAAGTCGGCTTTAGAATCCATTAAAATTGAGCGACGAACTTTATCCGACCAATAGTCATAATGTGCAATACGACGCAACGAGCCTTCAATCCCGCCCAGTAAAACAGGCACATCTGGAAAGGCTTCACGACAACGCTGACAATATACCGTAGCCGCACGGTCAGGACGTTTATTCGGCTGATTGTCTGGTGAATAAGCATCATCAGAACGGATTTTACGGTCTGCAGTATAGCGGTTGATCATCGAGTCCATATTGCCCGCGGTAACACCCCAAGCAATGGTCGGCTTCCCTAGTACCCGAAAAGATTCCACATTGGTCCAGTCTGGTTGGGCGATGATCCCGACACGAAAGCCCTGCGCCTCAAGCACACGACCAATCACGCCCGATACAAAAGATGGATGATCAATATAAGCATCACCACAAACTAGAATAAAATCACAGGCATCCCAACCGAGCTGATCCATTTCTTCGCGTGACATCGGCAAAAATGGCGCAGGCTCAAAACATGACGCCCAATATTTGTCGTAATCAAACAACGCTTTGGGTGCGGTCTGAGCAGTATAAGCAGTAGACATGGCTGGCAATTCTCGGCTGGGAAGTGGAAGATCAGAAGTCGATCAAAGATGAAAGCCGACTATTTTAGCATGAATTCCATTCATCTTGCTTGATTAAAAAACACACAAAATCAGCAAAATATTTTTATATCCTAAGTTTCTATCTGAATAAGAAAAGCGTAAACGGATACGCCCAAAGCAATAATCCTGAATGCTTATCGCAGCGCTGTTGGTTTAATCTTTAAACGCCACGCACCATAAAGCGCCACACCCAAGACTGCAGTCATCACCCATGTCAGACCAGACCATCCCCATTGTTCCCAAATCAATCCGCTACCACTGCCGAGCAAACTTGAACCCATGTAGTAGCTAAATAAATATAATGATGATCCCACTGCACGATACTGCAGGGCTTGAATCGACACCCAACTACTGGCAGTAGAATGTGCAGCAAAAAAGGCAAAGGTAAATAACACTAAGGCAGCCAATACAACAGCTAAATGTGCAATCGACATCAACCACAATGCAATCAACATGAGGACAATCACCATAGGCAACACACGTTCACGTCCAATACGATTGCCCCAGCTTGCTGCGCGTGGTGAACTGTAAATACCCGCCAAATAGGCAATTGAAATTACCCCAATCCAAACTTGAGAAAGCTCAAATGGTTTAGCCAATAAATAATAGCTAATGTAATTGAAAATACTAACGAAACAGCCCATCAGCAAAAAGCCCTGTAAAAACAGGATTCTTAATTTACGGTCTGCCAAATTGGCAACAAAAGCATCTCTAAACCGCGAGAAGCGAATCGGATACGCTGTAAAATTTTTCGATGCAGGAAGTAACATATAAAAGGTGATTGCAATTAGTAAATTCAAACCACCAATAATTAGGGTTGCCGCTTGCCAAGATATAAAATCGACCAAGACCCCAGCAATTAAACGTCCACCCATGCCACCAATGGCCGTACCCGAAATATACAGCCCCATGGCAAAACCAATGTCTTGCTGTCGAATTTCTTCACCAATATAGGTCATGGCGACCGCAGCTACACCACTCACAGCAATGCCAATAAAAATTCGTGTGGTTAAAAAGAATGACCAGATTGGAAGTAAGGCACTCAGAATTAATAAAATGGCAGCTAAAAATAAAGCCAAAACCATAATAGGTTTACGCCCAAAACGATCTGAAATAAAACCTGTGAAAAGCAAACCTATCGCCAAAGCCACAGTAGAAAATGACAGCGGGAAACTACTTTGGGTTGGTGTAACCGTAAAAAAATCGGCCAAAATTGGCATCATCGGTTGCACACAGTACAAGGTCGAAAAAGAAGCGAAACCCGCTAGAAACAACGAAAAAAGAATGGCTTTAAACGGCTTAGTACCATACTGAACATGAGATGCTGCAGCTAAATCAGACATATTTACTCCAATCACGCAATCAGTATACGCCTGTTTATGGACAAAAATAAGCTCGGTATTTTATCGTTTGCTCAAAAACAGCGTCAGTATCATTCATCACTTTGTCAGTTTTTGCTTACATGCACTGAAGCAAAATGAGGCTAGGCAGTATTTTGAGCTTACGGTATTCTTTAAAGCATAAGGAGACAGGATGTTTCCCAAACAGAAAACAACAATAATAGGTTTGAGCACCAAGATCGTGAGGTACGACAGGAGTTATACCTAAACACGAAATACAAAGAAACCCCGTCAGGATGATGGGGTTTCTTTTTATCTGTGTCTTGAGTATATAACTTTATCTATCATCACTTTCTATTTACACACCCCATAATCAAAAAGTCCCCAAACAAGGTTGAGGACTTTTGAACTTAGCACATTACAAGTTTAAGCTTTGGCAGCAACTGCTTTGCCTGCTTTAATTTGCTCAGCTTCATCTTCACTCATAATCAAGGCAACCGCAATTGCAGTGATCAACACTGGCAAACCTACTGCCATAAAGTTGAAGTGTGCAGGTAAATTCATACCCAATAAGCCGCCAATTAAAATTGGACCCACAATCGCACCCATACGACCAATGGCAGATGACCAGCCAATACCTGTTGAGCGTACCGCAAGTGGGTAATATTGTGCCACATAGCTATACAACAACATTTGTGAACCAATAGATGCTGCACCCGCCAAGAATACTAAGATGTAAAGCAAGAATTGATTAGATTGGAAGCCCATGAGGCTCATCACCAATGCACCCATGATTCCCAAGAACATCAATACAGGTTTTAAGTGGAAACGGTCTGCTAAAATACCACCACCCACGATACCAACGACTGCACCTACGTTCATCACCATCATGAACATTAAGCTGTTGTCCATAGAATAGCCTGCCGCCATCATCAGTTTTGGCAACCAGCTGCTGAGTGCATACATGGTTAATAGACAAGTAAAGAACGCTAACCAGAACAATAAAGTATTCACTGCACGACCGCGTTTGAACAAGCTCACCACGTTAGCAGCTTCAGGCACACCAACCTGATACAATTCAAAAGTGGTGTCTTCGGTAATTTTTAAATCTGGTGCTAAACGCGCTACGATTGGACGGGCTTGATCTTGCTTATTTTCTTTGACAATAAAGGTTAAAGATTCTGGCAAGAATTTCCAAATCACAGGCAATAAAAACAATGGGATACCCGCAATAAAGAACATGATTTCCCAGCCAAAACTTGGGGTAAACCATGAGCCAAGTAAGGCTGCCATTACACCACCTACAGCATAACCACTAAACATAGTAGTCACTAAGGTGCTACGCATGGTTTTAGGTGCATATTCAGAAGTTAAGGCCACAAGGTTTGGCATTACACCACCAATGCCTAAACCCGCTAAGAAACGTAAAATTGCAAACTCAGTTGGATTAGAAGCAAAGCCACCTGCAAAGGTTAAACCACTAAACAGAACGATACAGATCATGATGACTTTCTTACGACCAATTTTATCGGCCAAAGAACCAAAAATCATCGCACCAAACATCATACCTGCCAATGCAGTACTCGCGAGCATCCCCGCCTGAACAGCACTCAAGCCCCACTCATCCATCAATAAGGGTAAAACGACCCCATTAATTGCCAAGTCATAGCCATCAAATAAAATGATCAGTAGACACCATGCCACGACATTGAAATGAAATGGTTTGAATTTTGCGTGATCGATGACATCATTCACGTTAATTGCTTGATGTGCCATTCCTCACCTCCTGTGAGTTTGTGTTTCAGTAAGCTTGAATAGCAATTTTTACAGTGAAGACTTTCATTTTTATCAGTCATCCATGTCCACTTTTGCCATTCAAGTAGATTGTGTAACTTTCACACAAAACACAAAAAATAAAAATTCAACATTAGTCTAAAACATTTTATTAATTATGGGTTTATTGTTATTTTAAACACAATAAAATGTGATTATTCTTCTTAATATTTTCTTTCCCGCATAAAAAACACCCCCAACGCTAGTTGAGGGTGTTTGAATAATGAGCTGGCGATGACTTACTCTCACATGGGTAACCCCACACTACCATCAGCGCGAAGAGGTTTCACTTCTGAGTTCGGGAAGGGAT